>NZ_JAZHLI010000014.1:0-89788 GCF_036549475.1 Aurantimonas sp. A2-1-M11
CTCCATTCGTCGGCAGAAAGGTTCATGGCGGCGGCTCCTCGAATCAAACCGCCCCAATGGAATCAGCCGACGCGCAATCCGTCACCTACTGTCACATGAGTTCGGAGCCCTGGACGGCCTTCGGTGACCATTGACTGGCAGATGGTCAGCTCGTCTGGTCTCTGACCGCGTCCTTGACCTTGCCGTAGTTCTTCTGGGTCTTGCCCTCGATTTCGTCGGCGGCGCCTTCGGCCTTCAGCCGATCGTTGCCCGAGAGATCGCCAGCGGCCTGCTTGAGCTTGCCGCCCGCTTCCTTGAACGCGCCCTTGATCTCGTTCTTGTCAACCATCGGAACACTCCTTCTTCGTTGCCGGCTGTCTGCCAAGCTTCGCCACCTAAACGATTTCCCAGGATGCTGGTTCCGGACGGGAAGGCCGCGGCAGGTTCAGCGCAGGAGGCCGACGGTGCGCACGCAAAAAGGGCCCGGCGATGCCGAGCCCCTCGATTGTCCGGAGTTGATGTCCGGCCGGTTCGGACTTCTTAGAAGTCCATGCCGCCCATGCCACCCATGCCGCCCATGCCACCCGGCATGCCGCCGCCGCCACCGGCCGACTCCTTCTTGGGAGCCTCCGAGATCATGGCTTCGGTGGTGACCAGCAGGCCGGCGACCGACGCCGCGTCCTGGAGAGCCGAACGCACGACCTTGACCGGATCGACGATGCCCATCTGGATCATGTCGCCATACTCGCCGGTCGCGGCGTTGTAGCCGAAGGACAGGGACTCGTTCTCGAGGATCTTGCCCACGATGATCGAGCCCTCGGCACCGGCGTTCTGGACGATCTGACGGATCGGAGCCTGAAGCGCCTTGCGGACGATGGCGATGCCGGCGTCCTGGTCGGAGTTGATGCCCTTGATCGTCACGGCGTTGGAGGCGCGCAGCAGCGCCACGCCACCACCGGCCACGATGCCTTCTTCGACGGCCGCACGGGTCGCGTTGAGGGCGTCGTCGACGCGGTCCTTCTTCTCCTTGACTTCGACTTCCGTCGCGCCGCCGACGCGGATCACCGCGACACCGCCTGCGAGCTTGGCGAGACGCTCCTGCAGCTTCTCGCGGTCGTAATCGGAGGTGGTCTCCTCGATCTGACCCTTGATCTGGCCGACGCGGGCCTCGATCTGGGTCTTCTCACCGGCACCATCGACGATGGTGGTGTTTTCCTTGGTGATGGAGACCTTCTTGGCGCGGCCGAGCATGTCGAGCGTGACATTCTCGAGCTTGATGCCGACGTCCTCGGAGATGACCGTGCCGCCGGTGAGGACAGCGATGTCCTCCAGCATGGCCTTGCGGCGATCGCCGAAGCCCGGCGCCTTGACGGCGGCGATCTTCAGGCCGCCACGCAGCTTGTTGACGACCAGCGTGGCCAGAGCCTCGCCCTCGACGTCCTCGGCGATGATGAGGAGCGGCTTGGAGGACTGCACGACCGATTCGAGGACCGGCAGCAGTGCCTGCAGGTTGGAGAGCTTCTTCTCGTGCAGGAGGATGTAGCAATCCTCGAGCTCGGCGACCATCTTCTCGGGGTTGGTCACGAAGTACGGCGAAAGGTAGCCGCGGTCGAACTGCATGCCTTCGACGACTTCGAGCTCGGTCTCGGCGGTCTTGGCTTCCTCGACGGTGATGACACCCTCGTTGCCGACCTTCTGCATCGCCGAAGCGATCATCTCGCCGATCTCACGCTCGCCATTGGCCGAAATCGTGCCGACCTGGGCAACCTCGTCGGAGGTGTCGATGGAGCGGGCGGCTTCGCCGAGCGCCTCGACGACCTTCAGGACGGCCGCGTCGATGCCGCGCTTGACGTCCATCGGGTTCATGCCGGCGGCAACAGCCTTGGCACCCTCGCGAACGATCGCCTGGGCCAGAACCGTGGCGGTCGTGGTGCCGTCACCGGCCTTGTCGTTGGTCTTCGAGGCCACTTCGCGCACCATCTGGGCGCCCATGTTCTCGAACTTGTCCTCGAGCTCGATTTCCTTGGCGACGGTGACGCCGTCCTTGGTGATGCGCGGCGCGCCGAAGGACTTGTCGATGACGACGTTACGGCCCTTGGGGCCGAGGGTCACCTTCACCGCGTCGGCCAGGATGTCGACACCGCGCAGCATGCGTTCACGTGCGTCGCGGCCGAATTTTACTTCTTTAGCTGCCATGTTCGTATTTCTCCCGGGCGCGCCATCAGAGAGGCTGCGCCGTTTCGAAGTTTCGTGGAATTCGGGTTTCGCAGGCGCCTGATCAGGCGACGACGCCCATGATGTCGGATTCCTTCATGATCAGAAGGTCTTCGCCGTTCAGCTTGACCTCGGTGCCCGACCACTTGCCGAAGAGGACGCGGTCGCCCGCCTTGACGTCGAGGGGCACGATCTTGCCGGACTCGTCACGAGCGCCGGAACCGACGGCGATGATCTCGCCTTCCTGGGGCTTCTCCTTGGCCGTGTCCGGGATGATGATTCCGCCGGCCGTCTTGGCTTCGGATTCCACCCGGCGGACCACTACGCGGTCGTGCAAGGGACGGAAATTCACTGCTGCCATGTTCGTTGAACCCTTCGTTGACGGATGTGGCCGGAGCCGATGGCGGCGTCCGGCATGAACAACTGGCACTCACCCGAGGCGAGTGCTAACGAGGATGGAGATAGTGGCCCGGGCGCCTCGCTGTCAAGCCGTCACGCATGGCTGTCATGCAAGTTTCGTGAATCGCGGCAGGCCATCCAGGTCCGCCCAGAGGCTGGCCAAACGAGGACACACAGGCGCTTGCGACAGCCGCATCCCTTGACCGGTCCGCGGGCCGCCTCTATCGCCACAGGTCAATCAAAGGCAGCGTGGGCATCCATGGAAACTTCTCTCTCCGATACCAGCCGCGGGGCCGCCGGCACCGGGGGGCGTCCGCAGGACGGCCGGCCGATCGCTTCGCTGGCCGAGGTCTGCGGCGCCTACGACGCGATCTTCTGTGACGTCTGGGGTGTCGTGCACAATGGCGTCGTCAAGCATCCGGCGGCAGAGGCGGCGCTCACCGCGGCGCGCCAGCGCGGGATCAAGGTGGTGCTCCTGACCAATTCGCCGCGCCCGGCGGCCGGCGTGGTGGCGCAGCTCGACATGATGGACCTGTCGCGCGACTGCTATGACGCCATCGTCACCTCGGGCGACGCGACACGCGCGCTGATCGCCGATGTCGCGGGGCCGGTCTTCCATATCGGGCCGGAACGCGACTACGACCTGTTCGAGGGCATCGATGTCGAACTGGTCGGCGAGACCGATGCCGCCGCGGTGATCGTCACCGGCCTCAACAATGACGAGGTCGAGACGCCCGAGGATTATGCCGGCCTGCTGGCGCGCCTGCAGGCGCTCGGGCTGCCGATGATCTGCGCCAATCCGGACATCGTCGTGCATCGCGGCGAGCGCCTGATCCCGTGCTCCGGCGCCCTGGCGCGCGACTACGAGGCGATCGGCGGGACCGTGCGCCTCGCCGGCAAGCCGCACCGCCCGATCTATGACGTCGCCTCGCGCATCGTCGACATCGCGTCGCCCTCGCGGGTGCTGGCGATCGGCGACGGCCTGATGACCGACGTGAAGGGCGCCAACGATTTCGGCCCCGACGCACTGCTGATCACGGACGGCATCCATGGCGAAGAACTGGCGGCCTCCGAATCGGCGACGCAGACCGTGGCTGCGGTGCTGCGCGAACGCGGGTTGACGGCGCGCTACTTCATGGCTGCCCTGACATGATCCCAGGCGCCATCGCGCGTCTCGGCTCGGTTGCCGACGTGCCGCCCGAGCTGCGAGGCGCCGTGGTGGCGGTAGGCAATTTCGACGGCGTCCATCGCGGCCATCAGGCCGTGCTGGAACAGGCCCGCGCCATTGCCGCGGCCGAAGCGCGGCCGCTCGTCTGCCTGACCTTCGAGCCGCATCCGCGCTCGGTGTTCCGGCCCGACAAGCCGGTCGCCCGGCTGACGCCGGCGCCGATGAAGGCCCGCCTGCTGCAGATGCTCGGCTTCGACGCGGTGGTCGAGCAGGGGTTCACCCGCGACTTTGCCGGACTGGCGCCCGAGGCCTTCGTCGGGACGGTGCTGGTGCAGGCGATGGGGGCCCATCACGTGGTCGCCGGCTTCGACTTCCACTATGGCGCCCGTCGCGGCGGCACGCCGCAGACGCTGGCCGAGGCCGGCCGCCATCACGGCTTCGGTGCGACTCTGGTGCCCGCTTTCGTCGACGAGGGCGGCGAGACGGTGTCGTCCAGCCGGATCCGGGACCTGCTCGCCGAGGGCGACGTTGCGCAGGCCGGGGGCCTGCTCGGCTATCGCTGGACGGTCGCCGGCGCCATCGTCGGCGGCGCGAAGCTCGGCCGCACGCTGGGTTATCCGACCGCCAACATGGTGATCGAGCCCGACAGCCTCTTGCGGCACGGCATCTACGCGGTGCGCCTGCGCCGCGCCGACGGCTCGCTGCATGACGGCGTCGCGAGCTTCGGCCGGCGCCCCACCTTCGACAATGGCGCGGCGCTGTTCGAGACCTTCCTGTTCGACTTCTCGGGCGATCTCTACGGCGAGACGGTCGCGGTATCGCTGTTCGGCTTCCTGCGCGGCGAGGAGCGCTTCGACGGGGCCGAGGCGCTGATCGCCCAGATGGACCGGGACGCCGAGGAAGCCCGTGCGATGCTCGCCTCCGCCACGCCGCTGGGCGATCTCGACCGGCGCCTGGCGTTCTGAGCCGCCCGGCCGCGGCTGCCCATCCAGGCTCGCCACGGCGCGTTCTTTCCATCCGGGCGCGGAGTTGCTAAAGCCACGCCATGTTGGATCTTCGCGCAATATCCCGCCCGGGCCGAATTAGCCGCCCGGCCTTCTGACCGGCCCGGCCGGAGAAGGTCCGGGTTGCCGGCCATTGCGCCACCACGCCTCCTTTTCTCGCGCCGCCGTTCCGACCGCGGCAGACGACATGGCTGAATTCATGAGCGACACCAAGAACGACACTGCGGCCGGTTCGGCCACCGGCATCGACTACGCAAAGACGCTGTTCCTGCCCGAGACGCCGTTTCCCATGCGCGCCGGCCTGCCCAAGGCCGAGCCCGAATGGATCGGCAAGTGGGACGCGATGGACCTCTACGGCACCTTGCGCAAGGAATCGGCCGGCCGGCCGAAATACGTCCTTCATGACGGGCCGCCCTATGCCAACGGCAACCTGCATATCGGCCACGCGCTCAACAAGGTGCTCAAGGACGTCATCACCCGCTCGTTCCAGATGCGCGGCTACGACGCCAATTACGTGCCGGGCTGGGACTGTCACGGCCTGCCGATCGAGTGGAAGATCGAGGAGCAGTACCGTGCTAAGGGCCTGAACAAGGACGAGGTGCCGGTCAACGAGTTCCGCAAGGAATGCCGTGACTTCGCCGCCCATTGGGTGGACGTGCAGACCGAGGAGTTCCGCCGGCTCGGCGTCGAGGGCGACTTCAAGGACCCCTATCTGACCATGGCCTACGGAGCCGAGTCGGTGATCGCCGGCGAGCTGCTGAAATTCGCTATGTCCGGCCAGCTCTATCGCGGCTCCAAGCCGATCATGTGGTCGGTGGTCGAGAAGACCGCGCTGGCCGAGGCCGAGGTCGAGTATCATGACCACGAGTCGGACACGATCTGGGCGAAGTTTCCGGTGTGGGCTGCGGTCCGTGATGGATCGACCGTATCAAATCTGCTGGACGCTTCCGTAGTCATCTGGACGACGACGCCCTGGACCATCCCGGGCAATCGCGCGATCGCCTTCTCGCCACGCGTTGCCTACGGGCTCTACGAAGTGACGGCGTCGGAGGATCCGGCCACACCTCGATGGGCCAACAAGGGCGACAGACTGATTCTTGCCGACGCGCTGGCTGGCGATGTTTTCGCCAAGGCTCGCGTCCCAGAGGATGGATGGAAGCGGGTTCAGGCCGTTGACTCCCCTGAGTTGGAGGGATTGCTGTGCCGGCATCCCCTGCAGAACGTACCTGGGGGCTATGATTTCGCTGTGCCGCTGCTCGAAGGCGACCACGTCACCGACGAGGCTGGCACGGGCTTCGTCCACACCGCGCCGGGCCACGGCCGCGAGGATTTCGACGCCTGGATGGATGCGCGCCGTGACCTCGATGCGCGCGGCATCGACACGACCATCCCCTTCACCGTCGACGACGACGGCTTCTACACGAAGGATGCGCCGGGCTTCGGGCCGGACGCCGAGGGCGGGCCGGCGCGGGTCATCGACGACAAGGGCAAGAAGGGCGACGCCAACAAGCGCGTCATCGATGCGCTGATCGCTGCGGGCAACCTGCTGGCCCGCGGCCGGCTGAGGCATTCCTATCCCCATAGCTGGCGCTCGAAGAAGCCGGTGATCTTCCGCAACACGCCGCAATGGTTCGTCCACATGGACAAGGACCTCGGCGGTTACGGGGTCGAATCCGCCGCAGGCGGCAAGCCTGACCGGGCGTCGGCCGGCCAGGCCGCCCCCGCGGCGCGAAGCCGCGTGAGCGGCGACAGCGGAAGCGAGCAACAGGACACGCTGCGGGGCCGCGCCCTCAAAGCCATCGAAGACACCCGCTTCGTACCGGCCTCGGGCCAGAACCGGCTGCGCGGCATGATCGCCGACCGGCCGGACTGGGTGCTGTCGCGCCAGCGCGCCTGGGGCGTGCCGATCTGCGTCTTCGCCGACGAGGACGGCAATGTCCTGAAGGACGAAGCGGTCAACGCCCGCATCCTGGAGGCGTTCGCGCAGGAGGGCGCCGACGCCTGGTTCGCCGACGGCGCCAAGGAGCGCTTCCTGGGCAACGAGCACGACGGGACCAAGTGGACGATGATCCGCGACATTCTCGACGTGTGGTTCGATTCGGGCTCCACGCACGCCTTCTGCCTGGAAAAGCGGCCGGACCTGAAATGGCCCGCCGACCTCTATCTGGAAGGCTCGGACCAGCATCGCGGCTGGTTCCACTCCTCACTGCTGGAATCCTGCGGCACCCGCGGCCGGGCGCCCTATGACGCCGTCCTCACCCATGGCTTCGTCATGGACGAGGAGGGGCGCAAGATGTCGAAATCGCTCGGCAACGTCGTCACCCCGCAGGAGGTGATCAAGCAGTCCGGCGCCGACATCCTGCGGCTGTGGGTGGTCAGTTCCGACTATTCGGAGGATCTGCGGCTCGGCAAGACGATCCTGCAGACCAACATCGACAGTTACCGCAAGCTGCGCAACACACTGCGCTGGATGCTCGGGACGCTGTCCCACGACGAGGGCGAGACGGTCCCGCTGGCCGAGATGCCGGAGCTGGAGCGGCTGATGCTGAACCGGCTGGCCGAGATCGACGAGATTGTCCGCAAGGGCTACGATTCCTTCGACTTCAAGCGGATCAGCCGGACCCTGCTCGACTTCGTCGTGGTGGAGCTGTCGGCGTTCTATTTCGACATCCGCAAGGACACGCTCTATTGCGACCCGCTGTCCTCGACCCGGCGCAAGGCGTCGCTGCAGGTGGTCCGGATCCTGTTCGACCATCTCGTGACCTGGCTCGCGCCGATGCTGCCCTTCACCATGGAAGAGGCGTGGCTGTCGCGCTATCCGCAGGCGAAGTCGGTGCATCTGGAGAGCTTCCGTGCGGCCGATCCGGAATGGCGCGACGAGGCGCTGGCCGCCCGCTGGCAGAAGCTGCGCCGGGTGCGGCGCGTCGTCATGGGTGCGCTGGAGGAAAAGCGCCGCGACAAGGTGATCGGTTCGTCGCTGGAGGCCGCGCCGGTCGTGCATGTCGAGGATGCCGATCTGCGCGAACTGGCGGCCTCGGTCGATTTCGCCGAGATCGCGATCACCTCGGGACTGGCGATCTCCGCCGATCCGGCACCGGCGGACGCCTTCCGGCTCGCCGATACGCCGGGCGTCGCGGTGGTCTTCCGCAAGGCGGAAGGCACCAAATGCGCCCGCTCGTGGAGGATCACCGGCGATGTCGGGTCCGACCCGGCGTTCCCGGACGTGTCGGCCCGTGATGCGGCTGCGCTGCACGAGTTGAAGGCGGCCCGGCGCCTGACCGCCGCCTGATCGATCGCCGGGTGAATCATTGCATGCGGCGACGCGGATCGTCGGCGCATGCTTGCAGAAGCCTTTGGGGCAGCCTAGAACTGCGCCCGGAATTCGCCAGATTTCCGTGGCATGCGCATGGTCCGCCGACCGGCCGCATGCCGGTGTGGGGGGCGGAAAGATTCGGCTAGGGGGCCGTACCGGATGACATCGAAGACAGTCCGCATCGCGCTTTACGCTACGGCGATCGGAGCGGCCAGTCTGACGCTGACCGGCTGCTTGGGGCCGACCTACGGCACCGGCAAGTCCCAGGGCGAGACCCTGTTCGACGATCTCAACAACGTCGTTTCCCTCGGCTCGCAGGACAGGGGCTCCGAGATCGCCTATGCGCCACGCCCGGAACTGGTCGAGCCGGAAAATACCAGCGTTTTGCCCGCGCCCCAGACGGCGCGGAACACGACGGGCGATCCCAACTGGCCGGAATCGCCGGAGCAGCGCAGTGCCCGGCGCCAGGCTGAGGCCTATCAGGGTGATGGCCCGATCCCGGCCGATATCGCCACCGCCCGCAAGGAAGGGGTGACCCAGGCCTATCTCGATCGCACCAGCGGCGACGGCTACGATTTCAACAAGAACAGCGATGACGCCGGTCTTCTGACGCCGCAGCAGCTGCGCAGCCGGGGCGAACTGGTGCAGGCCCGCATCAGGGATCAGGCGCAGGGAAGCCCCACCCAGCGCAAATATCTGAGCGAGCCGCCGGTGGCGTATCGTCAGCCCGCGGCGAGCGCCCCTGTCGGCGATCCGGGTGTCGACGAGAGCGTCAAGGAACGCCGGCTGCGTGGCAGCGGCGAAGGCCTCGGCTCCAAGATCCGCGACCTCCTGCCGTTCTGACCGGGCTTCCCGTTACGGTGCGATCTCTGGACCGATCCGGGCGCAGGCGTCAGGGTCGCCTGGCCTGGAAGAACGCGCGCAGAAGCGCCGCGCTCTCGTTCGCGCCGATATCGGGATAGACCTCCGGCGCGTGATGGCAGGTCGGCTGGCCGAAGAAGCGCGGCCCGGCATCGACGCCGCCGCCCTTGGGATCGGCTGCGCCGTAATAGAGCCGCCGGATGCGCGCGAAGGATATCGCCGCCGCGCACATGGCGCAGGGTTCCAGCGTGACGTAGAGGTCGCAGTCCGGCAGGCGTTCCGAGCCGAGCTGTGCGGCCGCCGCCCGGATCACGACGATCTCGGCATGGGCGGTCGGATCGCTGCGGGCCCGGGTCTCGTTGCCGCCGCGGGCAAGAATCTCGTCGCCGCGCACGATGACAGCCCCCACGGGCGTCTCGTGTCTGGCGGCAGCCAGCCGCGCCTCTTCGAGCGCGATATCCATGAAGGTCGGACGGGGCAGGATCGGCTCCTCTGACTGTCGGTCCGGCCGCCTTTCGCGGTCCGAATCCCGTTCCCCTTTGCAGGGCGATGCTGTAGAGCCACCTGCAGTCCATTCGCGGGTCGGCGCAAGCGTTCCTGGTCCATCGAGGCGAACCGGTACGCCGATCCTTCCACCATCTCAACGGTGGTGGGCCGGCCCGGGCGCCGGCCAGGGCAGATAGCCGCCGCATGAGAGGCAGTTGCATGAGCGATACGACGAACGGCGACGACGGAAAAGGTCGGGGGCGCAAGCCCGGTGGCAAGAGCGGGCCCGGCGGCGACAAGGGCCGCGAGCGCGGCGGGCCACCCCGCGGCGACCGGCCGAAGGGCGGCGAGGCCGGCAAGCGGCCCTTCCGGCCGCGCACCGAGCGACAGGCCGATGCCCCGCGCCCGGACCGCCCCAAGGTCGAGCGTCCGCGCGTTTCGCGCCCAGCGGGTGAGGGCGGCAAGCCCTTCGCGCCGAAGAGCCGCGGCATGTTTTCCCATGGCGGCGCACGCGACGAGAGCGGTGAGGGCGGCAAGCCCCGCAGCTACGGGCGCCTGCAGCATGACGGCCCGAAGGGCGATCGCAAGGAGCGCCCCAGTGGTGATCGCCGTCCGCCGCGCGACGACCGGCCCCGGAGCGCCCCGCGCGACGACCGTCCGGCCCGCAGCGAGGTCGAGTCCGCCACGACCGGCTCGATGCGCATCGCCAAGCGCCTGGCGCGCGCCGGCATCGCCTCGCGCCGCGACGCCGAGGGCATGATCGCCGACGGCCGCGTCAAGGTGAACGGCAAGCTGCTCGACAGCCCGGCTCTGATCGTCACCTCGTCCGACCGGATCGAGATCGACAACGCGCCGTTGCCGGCCATCGAGCGGACGCGGCTCTGGCTGTTCCACAAGGCCGCCGGCACGGTAACGACCAACCGCGATCCGGAAGGCCGGCCGACGATCTTCGACCGCCTGCCCCATGACATGCCGCGGGTGCTCACGGTCGGACGCCTCGACATCAACACCGAGGGGCTGCTGCTGCTGACCAATGACGGCGGTCTGGCCCGGATCCTGGAACTGCCGGCGACCGGCTGGCTGCGGCGCTACCGCGTCCGCGCCCATGGCTCGATCAACCAGGCGCGGCTCGACGAACTGCGCCAGGGCATCGCCATCGACGGCGTGTTCTACGGCGCCATCGAGGCGACGATGGACCGGGAGCAGGGCTCGAATGTGTGGCTCACTCTCGGCCTGCGCGAAGGCAAGAACCGCGAGGTCAAGAAGGTGCTGTCGCATCTCGGGCTCGAGGTGAACCGCCTGATCCGCCTGTCCTTCGGCCCGTTCCAGCTCGGCGACCTCAAGGAGGGCGCCGTTCAGGAGATCAAGGGGCGGATGCTGCGCGACCAGCTCGGCGATCGCCTGATCGAGGAATCGGGCGCCGATTTCGACGCGCCCGTGGCCAGGCCCTTCTCCAATCGTCCGGTCGAGGCCGAACGCGAGAGCATGTCCGAGCGGCCAAAGAAGTCCGGCGAATGGATTTCGGCGAGCGAGACGGCGCCAAACAAGAAGCGGGTCCGCGAGGCCAAGCGCGAGGATGCGCTGGGGCGCCTGGACACACGCGCCGGACGGCCAGAGCGTAGCGACCGGGGCGAGCGCAAGGCCTATGGCGATCGTCCGCCCAAGCGCTTCGAGGGGCCTAAGAAGCCCTATGGCGCTCGCGAGGGGGCGGGCCGCGACGATGCGGACAGCCCGCCGAAGCGGCCGATCGATGCGCCGAAGCGCGGTGCCAATGTCTGGATGGCGCCCGGCGCGCGGCCGCAGGGTACCAAGAAGGCCTTGGGCGCGCAGGCCGGCCGGTCAGAACGCGGCATGTCCCGCAGCGAGCGGCCGTCAGGGCCCCGCAGTGCTCCCGGCAAGCCGGCCACCGGCCGCCCGCCCCGTAGCGGGGGCGATGCGCCGCAGCGCGGCGGCCGTCCGCCGCGTCCGCCGCGCAAGGGCTGACCCGGCATGCGGATCGTCGGTGGCGACATGCGGGGACGGCGGCTCGCCGTCCCGAAGAGCGATGCCATCCGGCCGACCACGGATCGCAACCGCGAGACCCTGTTCAACATCCTTCTGCACCGTCCGGGCTTCGAACTCGACGGTGCCCGGGTGCTCGACCTGTTCTCCGGCACCGGCGCGCTGGGCCTGGAGGCGCTGTCGCGTGGCGCGCGCTTCTGCCTCTTCGTCGAGGAGGGGGTCGAGGGCCGCGGCCTAATCCGCGAGAATGTCGAGACCTTCGGCCTGCAGGGGCGTTCGAAGATTTTCCGGCGCGACGCCACCCGGCTCGGCATCGTGGGCACGATGGAGCCGTTCGACTGCCTTGTCGCCGATCCGCCCTATGGGCGTGGCCTCGGCGAGGCGGCGCTCGTCTCGGCGCGCGACGGCGGATGGCTGAAGCCCGGCGCGCTGGCGATCGTGGAGGAAGCCGAGGCGGCACCCTTTGCGGTGCCGGATGGCTTCGACCTCTCCGACGAGCGGGCCATGGGCGAAACGGTGATGCGGTTTCTGGTCGTGGCCGGAGGGCGAGGACCGCAGGTCACGGCGACCTAAACAAACCTTAATTGGCAAGGATTCTCCGCATCCTGCATAGTCGCCGGGCTTGCGACAGGGTGCAACAACGAGGACCTGACCGAACGATGACGCATCATTTCCGCCCAATCGGACTGTCGACGATTGCCGTCGCCTTCGTGTTGCCGCTGGCCCTGCCGGCCGGCGCGCAGACCTCCCCGGCTCAGCCGCAGACCGAGACGACGGCACCTGCCGACGTTCAGCCGGCGACGCCGGAACAGGCCGCGCGGGAGGCCGGGCCCAACCTGACGACCTTCACGCTCGACAACGGCCTGCAGGTCGTGATCCTGCCCGACGACCGCGCGCCGATCGTCACCCAGATGATCTACTACAATGTCGGGTCGGCAGACGAAGCCCCCGGCAAGAGCGGCATCGCGCATTTCCTCGAACATCTCATGTTCAAGGGCACGAAAGATCATCCCGAGGGCGAGTTCTCGCGCCGCGTCGCCGATATCGGCGGCCAGGAGAACGCCTTCACCACCTCCGACTATACCGGCTACTACCAGCAGGTCCCAGCCGACGCCCTGGAAATGGTGATGACGCTGGAAGCCGACCGGATGGAAAATCTCGTCCTGTCCGAGGAAGCCGTGCTGCCCGAGCGCGACGTCATCCTGGAGGAGCGGCGCATGCGGATCGACAACAATCCGGGCTCGCAGTTGTCCGAGGCCGTGCAGGCCGCGCTGTTCCAGAACAGCCCCTACGGCACGCCGGTGATCGGCTGGCGCCAGGAGATGGAAGCGCTGACGCGCGACGACGCGATAGCGTTTTACGACAAATACTACACGCCGAACAACGCGACCCTGCTGATTGCCGGCGACGTCGATGTCGCGGCCGTTCGCGATCTCGTCGAAAAGACCTATGGCAAGGTGGAGCGGCGCGCCGATCCGGGACAGCGCGAGCGCCCGGTCGAACCGGAGCCGCTGGCCGCGCGCACCGTGACGCTGACCGATCCGCGCGTCACACAACCGTCGCTGCAGACGGCCTATCTGGTGCCGTCGGAAACGACCGACGAAAACGGCGAGGCCGAGGCACTGGACATCTTGGCGGACGTCCTGGGTGGCGGCACCACCAGCCGCCTCTATCGCGGCCTCGTGGTCGACCGGGCGCTCGCGGCCGGCACCGGCGCCTATTACGGTGGTACGGCGCTGAAGGAAGGCCAGTTCGTGGTCTATGGCACGCCGCGGGACGGAGCGTCGCTGGACGCCGTCGAAACGGCACTCGACGAGGAGATCGCGACGCTGATCGACGATGGCATCACCGAGGCCGAACTGGAACGTGCCAAGAACCGGGTGCGCAAGAACATGATCTATCTGCGCGACAGCCAGACCTCCATGGCCCGGCGCTATGCGGCCGCGCTGGCGACCGGCCGCACCATTGCGGATGTCGAGGCCTGGCCGGAGCGCATCGAGGCGGTGACCGTCGACGACGTCAACGCCGTCGCCCGCAAATATCTGAGGCCGCAGCGTTCGGTCACCGGCTATCTCCGGCCCGAGCCGCAGCCGGACGCCGACACGCGCTCCTGATCCCTCGCTTCGCAGAAGGAATGTTCCGTTGAAGTCATTCGCCCCCGCGCTTGGCGGCACGATCGCCGCACTGACCCTGTCGCTCAGCCTGTCCCTTGCCTCGGTGAACACCGCCGAGGCCGTCGAGATCCAGAAGGTGACCAGCCCCGGCGGCATCGAGGCCCTTCTGGTGGAGGACCATACCAATCCGCTCCTCGCCATGGAGTTCGCCTTCAAGGGCGGCGGCTCGAGCCAGGATCTGGACGGCAAGGAGGGGACGGCAAACCTCCTCTCCGGCCTGCTCGACGAGGGCGCCGGCGACATCACCAGCCAGGATTTCCAGGCGCGCCTCGACGATCTCGGCGTGTCGCTCAGCTATGACGCCAGCCTCGACAATTTCTCGGGCAGCTTCCGCACCATCACCGAGGTAGACGACGACGCCTTTGCGTTGCTGAAGGCGTCGCTCAACGATCCGCGCTTCGACGAGGAGCCGGTGTCGCGGATCCGCGGCCAGATCATGGCCGGGATCGTCGCCGACCAGAACGATCCCGGCGATCTTGCCGGGAAGGCATTCTCGAAGGCGGTCTTTGCCGACCATCCTTATGCCCGCCCGACCGAAGGCACGCTGGAGACGCTCGGGACGGTGACGGCCGAGGATCTGGAAGCGTTTCGCCGCCGCATCTTCGCGCAAGACAATCTCTATGTCGGCGTGGTCGGTGCGATCACCCCCGAGGAACTGGGCAAGCGGCTCGACGAGGTCTTCGGCGCGCTGCCCAAGCAACCGGACCTGACGCCGGTCGCCGATGTCCAGCCGATTCTCGGCAAGACCGAGGCCGTCGACCTGGCGGTGCCGCAGACGACGATCCAGATGGCGCTTCCCGGCGTCATGCGCGACGACGATTCGTTCTTCGCGGCCTATCTGATGAACCACATCCTCGGCGGTGGCTCCTTCACGTCGCGGCTGTACGAGGAGATCCGCGAGAAGCGGGGCCTGGCCTATGGCGCCGGATCGTTCCTGGCCAGCTACGACCATGCAGCGCTGCTGGGCATCAGCACCGCGACGCGCGCGGAAAAGGCCGAGGAGAGCATCGCGATCATCCGCGAGCAGCTCGCCGATCTCGCCGAGAACGGCCCGTCTGCCGAGGAACTGGAGAAGGCCAAGGCTTACGTGAAGGGGGCCTATGCCATCCGCAACCTCGACTCTTCCCCGGCGATCGCCTCGACCCTGCTCGGCATCCAGCTCGACGATCTCGGCATCGACTACATCGACGAGCGCCAGGAACTGATCGACGCCGTCACGCTCGACGACGTGAAGGCCCAGGCCAAGGCGCTGTTGTCGGTGGCACCGACCATCATCACCGTCGGCCCCGCGGGAGCCTGACGGCGGTGACGACCCTGGGACTGGCCCTCGGCGGCGGCGGCGCGCGGGGGCTTGCCCATATCCATGTGCTCGAAGCCTTGGACGAACTCGGCGTCGTGCCGGACCGAATCGTCGGCTCGTCGATCGGCGCCATCATGGGCGCCGGTCGCGCCGCCGGCATGGGCGGCAGCGATATCCGCGACTTCGTGCTCGACTGTTTCGCCGGCAAAAGCCTCGTCTTCGGCCGGCTGTGGCGGACACGGCCCGGCAGCTTCCAGGAATTCCTCGCCGATGGGGGCCTGCGCTTCGGCCAGCTCAATGCCGAGCGCGTGGTGCGGGCCTTCCTGCCGCTCGACCTGCCGCTGCAGTTCGAGGATCTGCACATCCCGCTCGGCGTGATGACGACCGATTTCTACGGCAAGCTGGAATGCGAGATCGATTCCGGCGACCTGTTCAGCGCGCTGGCGGCGACCGCGGCCCTGCCGGCAGTATTCCGGCCGGTCAGGCGTTCCGGCCGTGTGCTGATCGATGGCGGCATCTTCAATCCGCTGCCCTTCGACCGGCTGCAGGGGAAGGTCGACAAGGTGATCGCGGTCGACGTGAATGGCGGACCCAGGGGCGGTCCGGACACCATGCCGACACCGCTGGAGGCCCTGTTCGGCGCCTCGCAGCTGATGATGCAGTCGATCATCGACAGCAAGGTCCACACGCATCCGCCGGATCTCCTGATCTGTCCGCCGGTATCCCATTACGGCGTCCTCGACTTCCTGCGGACCAAGCAGATTCTCGAAGAGACGTCTCCGGTGAAGGAAGAGACCAAGCGGGCGCTCGACGGGCTGCTGTCGGGTCGCAAGGCTCACGCTCGCAAGAACAGGGTCGCCGCCGCCGAGGCCGGCTGATCGGACGGCCGGCAAGGCCGTCACTCCGCCGCTTCCAGGATGACCGTTTCCGCAACGTTATCGAGCGCTGCTTCGGCGGGTTTTGTCGGGGCGCCTTCCGGCAGGCTGGCGGGCTGTCGCGCGGCCTGTTCGAGAAAGCGCATCAGGCCGGTCTCGACGCGGGTCAGGCCTTCGCGGCTGCGGCCCTTCAGGAGATCCGGCGACAGGCGCCCCTCCTCGAAGGCCGAGACGATCTGGGGGTGGACATAAGACGCGCGGGCGACGGCTGGCGTGTTGCGCAGGATGATCGAGACCGCGCGCATGGCTACGGCCACGGCGCGCTTGCGCCGGGATTTCGTGTCGGCCTTGCCGCCGACCTCTTCCACGAGATAGCGCAACGCCTCGGCCGAACCGTGGAACGTGCGAAAGTCCTTGGCCGAGACGGCGGCCTCGGCGGCCTCGTGAAGATAGTCGTTCAGGAGGTTGGCGGTCAGTTCGCGCTGCCCCTTGCGCTCGTCGGGAAAGCGGAACAGGCGCTTGCCCTTGCCGGCGCGGACCCGCTTCAGCGACTTGACCATCGGGCGGTCGGTGATCTCGATGCGCTGGGCCTTGTTGGACTTGGCGACGAATTTCAGGACCGCCGCCTTCTTGACGATGCGCAGATTGTCCTTGCGCAGCGAGGCCACGCCGCGACCTCCGTCGCTGGCATATTTTTCGTGGCCGGGGCGCATCGCGGTCAGGTCGATCAGCCGCGTGGCGATCGCCGACGTGGTCAGCCGGTCGAGCTTGCGGCGGCGCATGTCCTTGTCGACCCGATGGCGCAGCCGCGGCAGTGCATGGCCGAAGCGTAGCAGCCGCTCGGTCTTGACCGCGTCGCGCACGTTCACCCACTCGTCGTGATAGCGGTATTGCAGGCGCCCCTTCTCGTCGCGGCCCGTCGCCTGGATGTGGCCGCTCTCTTCCATGCAGAGTTTCACATCGGTCCAGGCCGGCGGGATGACCAGCGCCTTCACGCGCTTGCGCAGCCGCTTGTCGGTGATCGTCTCGCCGTTGGAGAAGCAGATGCGGAAGCCCTTGCCGCATTTGCGGCGCTCGACGTCGAACAGCTGCGGGTCGGTGAGAGCAAGGCCGAACTGCTCGGCATGATGGGCAAGGCGCGGATTCATGGGCATATGGCCGATGCGAGGATGGCCGCCAAGGGCCGGGAAGATTCCGCAAACGGCTGCCTGGAGCCAGCGGTTCCGTTGCGGATCTGCGACGATTTGGCCGGCCGGGGCGCAGGGCCCTGCGGGAACGCTTCCTGCGCGAAATCGCTTCGCGGCTATCTGACGAAGGGATAGTATCCGATGGCGCGTTATCGCAAGGGCGAATGGGTGGAATGGAACTGGGGTGCAGGCACCGGCACGGGAAAGGTCAGCGACACGTTCACCTCGAAGGTCACCCGCACGATCGAGGGCAGCGAGATCACCCGCAATGCCGACGAGGACAATCCGGCCTATCTGATCGAGCAGGAGGACGGAGCCCGCGTGCTGAAGTTGCAGTCCGAACTCAAGAAGCCCGATTGAGGCAGACACCGTACGACGCGCAATGACCGTGTTGGCGCGAGGGAGCGCTGCTCAGCGGGACTGCACCTTGTCGAAATCCCGCCGTCGGCCGCGAAACGGACGGCCGCGGCGCCGCTTGATCGGGGCGCCGTCCTCTGCGCTCGCGCCATCGCTGTCTGTGTCGGTTGAGCGATCGATCTCCTTGAGGGCCGGGTGCGGCTTCACCAGCGGCTCGGGGGTGACAACCCGGGTCGTCATCATGTCGCTGCCGGCAAAGAAGCCCTCGGCCTCCTGCAGCTTCAGTCGCGCCAGATCGCGCTTGCGGACGTCGTCGGTGATGCGGTCGGCCAGTCTCTCCTCGATCCCGAAGGCATCGAGCGTCGCCCGCCCGAAGGCGAGCGCCGATTCGACCGTCTCGCGGATCTCGAAGTCGACGCCGCGGGCGCGCAGTGACAGGGCGTGGCTCCGGTCGTAGGCGCGCACATACAGCCGGACATTGGGAAAGTTGGCGCGGATCATGTCCACGACCCGGTCGGTGGTCTCGCGCTTGTTCGTGCAGACGGCGACCAGCCGGGCCTTGCGGATGCCGGCCGCCTCCAGCACGTCCTTGCGCAGGCCCGAGCCGAAATAGATCCGGAAGCCGAATTTCTCCGCCGTCCGGATGCGCTCGGCCGAGGAATCGATGATCGTCACGTCGGTGCCGCTCGACAGGAGCACCTGCGCGGCCATCTGGCCGAAGCGGGAGAAGCCGATCATCAGCACCGTCGCGCCGGCACCGTCGAAATCCTCGTCGAGCACTTCTTCGTCATCGGGCGTCTCGACGGTCAGGCGGCGGCCGAGCCAGGTGGTGAGCGGCGTAAGCATCATCGACAGGGTGACGACGGCGATGAGGAAGGACGCGGTCTCCTGCGAAAACAGGACCGCCGCCGAGGCGGCGGTGAACAGCACGAAGCCGAATTCGCCGCCCTGCGCGAGCAGGCCCGAGACCCGCGTCGCCGTCTTGCGGGTCTCACCGAAGGCCCGTGACAGGAGAAAGATGATCGCCGCCTTGCCCAGCATCAGCGCCGGCGTGAGGGCGAGGATGGCCAGCCAGTCCCGCATGAGCACGGCAAGATCGAGCGACAGTCCGACGCCCATGAAGAACAGGCCGAGCAGCAGTCCGCGGAAGGGCTCGATATTGGCCTCGAGCTCGTGGCGGTAGCTGGATTCGGCGAGGAGCACGCCCGCAATGAAGGCTCCCATGGCCATGGAGAAGCCGGCCGCCTCCATCAGCATCGCCGACCCGAGCACGACGAAGAGCGCCGCGCCCAGCATGACCTCGCGGGCACCGGATGTCGCCATGAGCCGGAACAGCGGATTGAGCAGGTAGCGGCCGCCGAGGACGAGGGCCGCGAGAGCACCGAGCGAGACGGCGATCTGCGCCGGATCGATCGCCGTGCCGCCGGAATAGGGCGCCAGGAAGGGAATCGCGGCCAGAAGCGGGACGACGGCGAGATCCTGGAACAGGAGGATCGCGAAGGCGGACTGGCCATGACGGGTGTTGGTCTCGCCGCTCTCCTCGAGCAGTTGCAGGCCGAATGCGGTGGAAGACAGGGCGAGGCCGAAGCCAATCATCAGGCTGGCCTGCCACGGAAAGTCGAACAGGAAGGCGACGCCTGCCAGGACGATGCCGGACAACACCACCTGTGTGAGTCCGAGCCCGAAGATCTGGCGGCGCATGGCCCACAGGCGGCCGACCTTCAGTTCGAGGCCGATGATGAACAGAAGGAAGACGACGCCGAGTTCGCCGATATGCAGGATTTCCTCGCCATCGGTCACGACCCTGAAGACAGGGCCGAGCACGATGCCGGCAAACAGATAGCCGAGAACGGTTCCCAGGCCGATTCGCTGGAACAGCGTGCCGGCGACGATTCCACCGCCCAGAAGCAGCACGATTTCCAGAAAGACCGACGTTGCGTGTTCCACTGCAGCTCGCGATCCTGAATGCTCTGCATGCGCTCGGCATCAATCGGTTGCGATGACGCCTTGATGGCTATGGCATCGCACAATAAATGGTTCGGTGACGAACACCAGCAGGCAGGTTCATGGACGACGACAGCACGCGGCTCCTTTCGGTCGCCGAGCGGCTCATCAAGACCGCACGAAATGCCGGGGCCGACGCCTGCGACGTGGCGGTGGTCCGCTCCTTCGGGCGGTCGGTCTCGGTTCGGCTCGGCGCGGTCGAGGACACGGAGAATTCCGAGAGCGAGGACATGTCGCTGCGGGTCTTCGTCGGTCGGCGCGTCGCCACCGTTTCGGGCGATATCCACAGTGATCCGCAACCGCTGGTCGAGCGGGCGATCGCGATGGCGAAGGTCTCGCCGAAGGATCCGTTCGCGAGTCTGGCCGATCCCGACCGCCTGGCCGATGGCAGCGACGATTTCGCGCTCGACCTCCATGACGGGACCGACCTCTCGACAAAGGCGATGATCGCCGAGGCGCTGGAGATGGAAGACGCGGCGCGCGGCGTCGAGGGCGTGACCAATTCGGGCGGCGCATCGGTGTCGGCGGGCGCCTCAGGGCTGGTGCTGGCCACGTCGTCGGGGTTTGCCGGCCATCGCATGCGCTCGGGCTTCTCGCGATCGGTCAGCGTCATCGCGGGAACCGGCGTCGGCATGCAGCGCGATTATGATTTCGACTCCCGCATCCATTATGGCGATCTTGACAGGCCAGAGGCGATCGGCCGGCGGGCCGGCGAACGGACGGTGCGCCGCGTCAACCCGCGCACGGCCGCAACCGGTCGCATGCCGATCATCTACGATCCCCGGATCGCGCGGGGCCTCGTCGCCAGCATCGTTTCGGCCGTCAACGGCGCGGCGATCGCTCGCGGGACCAGCTTCCTGAAGGACCGCATGGGCCAGCCGATCCTGCCGGCCGCCTTCACCCTCATGGACAACCCGCTGATGGTGCGGCGGCCAGGTTCGCGCCCCTTCGACGGCGAGGGCGTGCGCGGCGAGCCCATGCCGCTGGTCGAGGACGGCGTACTGCGGAACTGGCTGCTGGACACGGCGACCGCCAGGGAGCTGGGACTGCGCAGCAACGGCCGCGCGTCGCGCGGCGGCAGCGGCGTATCGCCCTCCGCCAGCAACGTGATGCTGTCGCCCGGGCAGATGTCTCGCGAGGCACTGATCCGTGACACCGGCGAAGGCCTCTACATCGACGAACTGATCGGCCACGGCACCAATCTGGTCACCGGCGACTACAGCTGCGGCGCCTCGGGGTACCTGATCGAGAATGGCGAGCTGACCACGCCGGTCTCCGAACTCACCATCGCCGGCAACCTGACCGACATGCTGGCGTCGCTGACGGCGGCCGACGACCTCGACGAACGCTTCTCGATCGTCGTTCCGACGTTGCGGATCGAATCGATGACCGTGGCGGGCAAGTGACCTCGACCCGATACCGCGAGGATCTGGACCTGTTGAAGGCGGCGGCCATCGAGGCCGGCGAGATCGCCCTCGGTTTCTTTCGCCGCGACCCGCAGGTCTGGTGGAAGGAGGGCAATTCGCCGGTGAGCGAGGCCGACTTCGCCGTCGATCTGATGCTGCGGGACACGCTTGTCGGCGCGCGACCGGATTACGGCTGGGTGTCGGAGGAGATGCAGCCGGATGACGCGCGCAACATATCGGCCAACCGGTTCTTCGTAGTCGACCCGATCGACGGCACGCGGGCCTATCTGCGCGGGGAAAATACCTGGTGCGTGTCGATCGCCATGGTCGAGGACGGCCGTCCGGTCGCCGGCGTGATCGCCGCCCCGGCAATGGGCGAGATCTTCGAGGTGACCGCCGACGGCGCGCCGCTGATGAACGGCGCGCCATGTGCGGTGAGCCAACCCGGCGAAGGCGAGCCCTTGCGGCTCGCGATGCCGGACTCGATGCGCAAGCGGGTCGAGTCCTCGGGCGGCGAAGCCTTCGTCAGCGAGCCCGCGGTGCCGTCGCTCGCCTACCGCCTGGCGCTGGTCGCAAGCGGTCGGCTCGACGGCACACTGATCCGGCCGCGCGCAAGCGACTGGGACATCGCCGCCGCCGACCTTCTGATCGAGCGGGCGGGAGGGCTGCTGTGCGGCCGCGCCGGAACGCCCACGATCTATCGCAGCGAGGGGCGACGGCACGACATCCTGATGGCCGCCTCGCAGACGGCCATGCCGCGGCTCCAGCGACTGGCCAAAGCCGTTCCCGACTGAATATCAACGCTCTCGCCTTGGTGCCGGCAGGATTTTGGTGCAGGACACGCCTGCGCTAGGTAACAGCACCGAAGGTTCGCCGCGCGGCGCAATGCAGGACCAAAGGGGACACGATGGAAGAGCAGAAACCCAAGCAGCTTCTTCACCTCGTATTCGGTGGTGAACTGGAAAACCTCCAGAGCGTCGATTTCAAGAATCTCGACGATCTGGATATCGTCGGGATCTTCCCGGACTACGCTTCTGCGCTGGCGGCGTGGCGGTCCAAGGCGCAGCAGACCGTGGACAATGCCGCGATGCGTTACTTCATCGTCCACATGCATCGTCTGATGGACCCTGAAAAGCAGTGAGAGCCGTCTGCCCCGCGACAGGCGACCGGGCGCGTACATGTCGGATGAATTGATGGTACAGGCTCGGACCGGCGAGGGCGGCAAGCCGCCGCCCAGGCGTCAGCAGGGCATCCTGCGTGCGTGGCGCAAGCACGTGCGCCGGCTGGGCAGGCAATTGTTGCACAGCCGCCCTGCCATGGCGCTCGGGGGCAGCGCGATCTATCGCGGCCTGCGCCTCGTGCATGCGACCCAGAGCGAGGCCGCCGGCTCCGCGGACTGGCGCGCCAAGTTGACCGCGGAGCATCCGGCGATCGTCGGGCTGTGGCACGGCCAGCATCTGCTGGCGCCGTTCTTCCGGCCGGACGAACTGCCCTACGTCGCGCTGCTTTCGCGCAATGCCGACGCCGAGATGAATGCGGCAGTGGTCGCGCGGTTCGGCATCGAGACGGTGCGCGGTTCGGGCGGGCGCGCAGGTCCGGTGCGCAGCCAGAAGGGCGGCGCCCGGGCGCTGATCGCGCTGCGGCGCTATCTCGGCCGGGGCTTTGGCGTCTGCATGATTGCCGACGTGCCGAAGGGCGTGCCGCGGGAGGCCGGGCTCGGCATCGTCACGCTGGCGCGGATTTCCGGCCGACCGATCCTGCCGTCCGCAGCGGTCACCAGCCGTCGCTATGTAGTCGCGAGTTCCTGGGACAAGACCACCCTGCCGCTGCCCTTCGGCCGGATTGCTGTCGTGGTCGGTGACCCGATCACCGTGCCGGCCGACGCCGACGCGGCCGAGATGGAGGCCAAGCGCCGCGAGATCACGCTGGCGATCGAAGCGGCCAATGTCGCGGCCGAGCGGCTGGTCGGGAGGCTCGCTTGAGCGATCTTCTGGCACGCGTCGCGCTGGCTTCGTACCGGGCCGCCGGTACGCTCGTCTATCCGCTGCTCGGCCCCTATGTCGGCTACCGCGCCTCGCGGGGTAAGGAAGACCGACTGCGCCGCCGCGAGCGCTACGGCTATGCCAGCGTCGCGCGCCCGGCGGGTCCGCTGGTCTGGGTCCATGCGGCCAGTGTCGGCGAGAGCGCCGCGGTCACGCCGCTGGTGCGGGCGATCGCCGCCGACGGCATCTCGGTGCTGATGACCACCGGCACCATGACGTCGGCCACTCTTGTGGCCGAGCGGCTGGGCGACTGCGTGATCCATCAATATGTTCCGCTCGATCTCGGGCCCTCGATCCGGCGTTTCCTCGACCACTGGCGTCCCGACGTGGCGATCGTGGCGGAAAGCGAAATCTGGCCGACGACGCTGATGGAACTCAACCGGCGGCGCNGTTTCCTCGACCACTGGCGTCCCGACGTGGCGATCGTGGCGGAAAGCGAAATCTGGCCGACGACGCTGATGGAACTCAACCGGCGGCGCATTCCGCAGGTGCTCGTCAATGCCCGCCTGTCGGATCGCTCCTTCAAGCGCTGGAAATCGGCGCCCCGGCTGGCCGAGACGCTGCTGGAGGCGCTCGCCCATGTCGTCGCCCAGTCGGATGTCGACGGCGAGCGCTTCCACCTCCTGGGCGCCCGGGCCGTCACCGTGGCCGGCAATCTGAAGGCCGATACCAGCCCGCCGCCGAACCCGGGCGCGTCGCTCGACGAGATCACCGCGGCGCTGGGAGAGCGCCCGCGCTGGGCCGCACTCTCGACCCATGCCGGCGAGGAAAAGCTGGCCGGCGAGGCGCATCGCAATCTCGCCGATCGCCACCCGGGGCTGCTGACCATCATCGTGCCGCGCCACACCATGCGCGGCGGCGAGATCGAGGCCGAACTCACCGCCGCCGGTTTCACCGTGGCGCGCCGCAGTCGCGGCGACATCCCCGACGCCTCGACCGACATCCTGCTCGGGGACACGATGGGCGAGATGGGGCTGTATCTGCGGCTGACCGACATCGCCTTCCTCGGCAAGTCGGTGACCGGGGAGGGCGGGCAGAACCCGCTCGAGGCGGCCATGCTGGGAACCGCGATCCTGTCGGGCCGCTACGTCCAGAACTTTCGCGATGCCTATCAGCGGCTGTTGAAGAACGGCGGCGCCAGGATCGTGCGCGACAGCGATACGCTCACCGCCTGCCTCGACCAGATCCTTCAGGACCCGGCGGTGCGGGCGCGCATGAAGCAGGCTTCGGCGGCGACGGTGGAGGAGATGCGTGGGGCCTTGCCGCGCACGATGCGGGCACTGCAGCCCTTCCTGCATCCACTCAGGCTGTCGGTGGGGCTGGATCGCTGCAACCGTCCGGCGGCGCCGCGATGATGCGGGCCGAGACGCCGCCTTTCTGGTGGCGGCCGAACGCCTGGCAGAGCCGTCTGCTGGCCCCGGCGGCGGCGGTCTACGGCCGGGTCGCCCGGCGCAATCTCGAAAACGGCGAACGCGCCGATGTCGGGGTTCCGGTGCTGTGCGTCGGCAATTTTACCGTCGGCGGCGGTGGCAAGACGCCGACCGCGATGGCGCTGGGACGGGCGGCGCTGGCCGCAGGGCTGCGCCCCGGCTTCGTGTCGCGTGGCCACGGCAGGGCCAGCCGCGGTGCCGTACTGGTCGACCCGGCCCATCACAGCGCGGCGGAGGTCGGCGACGAGCCGCTGCTGCTCGCCGGTGTCGCGCCGACCTGCGTGGCGGTCAACCGTCGGCAGGCGGCGGAAGCGCTGCTGGCCGAGCGCGGCGTCGATTTCATCATCATGGATGACGGCTTCCAGAGCGCCCGGCTGGCGATCGACTACGCGCTGATCGCGGTCGATGCGCGGCGCGGCCTCGGCAATGGCGCGGTGGTGCCGGCCGGGCCGGTGCGGGCGCCGATCATCGACCAGATCCGCTTCGCGGACGCCCTCCTGGTGATCGGACAGGGCGAGGCCGGCGACAGCATCATCCGGCGGACGGCGCGGGGCAACAAGCCGATCTTCGAGGCCTCCCTGGAGCCGTCGGACGGCGCGCGCTTCGCCGGCCTCAGGGTCCTGGCCTTTGCCGGCATCGCCGACCCGGCGAAATTCTATGCGAGCCTGACCGCCCTCGGGGCCGAGATCGTCGAGAGCCGGGACTTTCCCGACCACCACGTCTTCTCCAAAGACGACATGGACGAATTGTCGTCCTCGGCCTGGCGTTCGGGCCTGCAGATGGTCACCACCCGGAAGGACGCGGTGCGGCTGTCCACCGGATCGGCGGCCATGCAGCTCTTCCTGAAGGAGTGCGAGGTGCTGGACGTCGCGCTCGTCTTCTCGCCGCAGAGCCTGGGCGCGCGCATCGTGCGCGACACGCGGCGGGCCTTCCGGCGACGCCGATTCGGCTGAGCCGGTCTCAGCTCTTGCCGGCGACGTCCATCTCGCGGCGGAACGAGGTCTCGCCGTCGACATAGGCTTCCTGCCGTTCGACGCTCCAGTAGCGCAGGAGATCGAGCGGGATCGCCTCGCCGGTCACCGCGCAGCGCACATAGGCGCCGGGCCGCACGACCTGAAAATCGGGCGTGCCGTAGCGCAGCTTCGCCTCGCCGCCATTCTCCATGCGGTTCATGGATGTCTCCGCTGTCGGTGAACCGGCATCATAGGCCGGTTGGTCGGCTTCTGCCTAGCGCCGGGCCGTCGGTGCGTCAAATGCCGTTCGCTCGGAGCCGTCAGCGACGGCCGAACATCTTCTCGATGTCGGCGAGCTTCAGCTCGATGAAGGTCGGCCGGCCATGATTGCACTGGCCGGAGCCGGGCGTCGCCTCCATGTCGCGCAGGAGGGCGTTCATCTCCTCCGGCTTCATCAGCCGGCCCGCGCGCACCGAGCCGTGGCAGGCGATGGTGGCCGCGACATGGTCGATGCGGCCGCGCACGCCGTCGGTGGTGCCGGCCTCGGCCAGTTCGTCGGCGAGATCGCGCACCAGCTTCTGGCAGTCGACGGTGCCCAGGATCGCCGGTGTCTCGCGCACGGCGACCGCGCCGGGGCCGAAGCGCTCGATGGCGAGGCCGAGCCTGGCGAAGGTCTCGGCCTGTTCGGCCAGGCGGTCGACATCGTCCTCGGGCAGGTCGACGATCTCGGGGATCAGCAGCAGCTGGGCAGCGAGCGGACGGCCGTGCAGCGCCGTCTTCAGGGCTTCGTAGACGAGCCGTTCATGGGCCGCGTGCTGGTCGACGATGACGATGCCGTCCTCGGTCTCCGAAACGATGAAGTTGCGATGGAACTGCGCCTTGGCGGCGCCGAGCGGATGGTTCGCCGCCGCGGCCGGCCTTTCGTCCCGAGTCGGAGCGGTCGCCGGCTCGAAGGAATTTGGCTCCAGCTCATGGGGGCGTCGGTCGAGCGTGGCGGCCTCGGCGCGCTCGTCCAGTGGCCGGTAGGGTGAGGCCTCCGCGGCATAGGCGGCCTGGCGCTGCGCGGCAAAGCCGCCCGGGGCAAACCCGTCGAAGCGGCGCGGCGCGGGCGTGACCGGTTCGGGATCTGCCGATCCGCGGAAGCGCGCCATTAGCCCGGCGGCGTTGGTGGTTGCCGACCGCAGGCCCGCCTCGTTGAAGGCCTGGCGCAGGGACCCGACGATCAGGCCACGCACCAGGCCGGGATCGCGAAAGCGCACATCGGCCTTGGCCGGGTGGACGTTGACGTCGACCAGGGCCGGGTCGAGGTCGAGAAGCAGGACGGCCACCGGATGGCGGTCGCGGGCCAGCACGTCGGCATAAGCCCCGCGCAGCGCCGAATGCAGCATCTTGTCGCGGACCGGCCGGCCATTGATGTAGAAGAACTGCTGCTGGCCGTTGCCGCGATTGTAGGTCGGGATGCCGGCAAAGCCGCGCAGGCGCACATCCTCGCGGATCGCATCCACGGGGATCGCGTTGTCGGCGAATTCGGCCGTCAGCACGTCGGCGATCCGCGGCAGCGGCGCATCGCCCGGCACCGCCTCGAACACCGCCGTCGAGCGGTCGGGGCCGGACAGCTCGAAGCGCACGCCGGGAAAGGCGATGGCGATCCGCCGGACGATCTCGGTGATGGCGCCGGATTCGGCGCGGTCGCTCTTGAGGAACTTCAGGCGGGCCGGGACGGCGTGGAAGAGGTCTCGGACCTCGATGATCGTGCCCCGCGACAAGGCGGTGGGGCGAAGCTCGGAGGGCCTTCCCGCCTCGACGGCAATCTCGTAGGCCTCCGCCGCGCCGGCGGCGCGCGATTTCAGGCTGAGCCGGCCCACCGAGCCGATCGAGGGCAGCGCCTCGCCGCGAAAGCCGAGCGTGGCGATGGCGTCGAGGCCGCCCGAGAGCTTGGAGGTGCAGTGGCGCCGGACCGCCAGCGGCATTTCGCCGGCGGGAATGCCGCAACCGTCGTCGCTGACCCGGATCAGGTTCTTGCCCCCGCCGGCGGTGGCGATCTCGATCCGCCGCGCGCCGGCGTCGAGGGCGTTCTCGACCAGTTCCTTGACGACGCTCGCCGGTCGCTCGACGACTTCGCCGGCGGCGATCTGGTCGATCAGGGCGTCGGAGAGCTGCTGGATGGGCATGACGGAACGGGCCCGGTTCGCGGTGACTGGCGCGTGGATCGCGGCGCGGCGCGGCGCGGCGCTCGCCGTTCTTACCGCTTCGACCCGGCGCCGGCAAACCTCGCAGATGCCGGGCCTGTGGACGGCGCGGCGTTCAGAGCCGCTCCTCCAGGGTGACGAAGACCGAGCGTGCCTGGACGACGAGAGGCTCATCCCAGGCGATCCGGCGGGGTTCGAGCCGCGGCCAGTCCGACTGGATGTGCAGGCAATAGGCGTGGCCCTCGCGCGGCTGCGGCAGGGTGATTTCGATATCCTCGTGAGCGCCGTTGACATAGATCACCGCCCGTTCGCTCTCGGTGTCGGTCGCGCGCCGCGGCGCATAGACCGACATGCCGAGAAAGCGCCGCTCGGGATCGGCCCAGTCGGCCGCCTCCATGGGCTGGCCTTCCTCGTTGAGCCAGATCACGTCCTCGACGTCGCCGCCCTCGACGGGACGGCCGGTGAGGAACCGGTCGGCATTGAGGGCGGGATGCTCGCGGCGCAGTCTGGCGAGCCGGGCGACGAAGTCGATCAGCCCCGCGTCGGCACTCTCCCAGTCGAGCCAGGTGATCTCGTTGTCCTGGGCGTAGCCGTTGTTGTTGCCGCGCTGGGTGCGGCCGAACTCGTCGCCGGCGACGATCATCGGCGTGCCACGCGCGACCAGCAGCGTCGCCAGCATGGCGCGGACGTCCTTGGCGCGGGCTTCCAGGATGGCCGGATCGTCGGTCTCGCCCTCGACGCCGTTGTTCCAGGAATGATTGTCGTTGTGGCCGTCGCGGTTGCCCTCGCAATTGGCCTGATTGTGCTTGTGCGCATAGGCGGCGATGTCGGCGAGCGAGAAGCCGTCATGGGCGGCGACGAAATTGACGCCGGTGGACGGGTGGCGGCCCTCGCGGTCGTAGAGATCGGCCGAACCGGCCAACCGCGTCGCCAGGGCGCCGACCATACCCGCGTCGCCCTTCCAGAATCGGCGGACATCGTCGCGGAACTTGTCCTGCCATTCGAACCAGGGCTTGGGGAACTGGCCCACCTGATAGCCGCCGGGCCCGATGTCCCAGGGCTCGGCCACATGGATCCGGTCCTTCAGCAGCGGGTCGGCGGCGAGCATGCGGAAGAAGGGCGCCTCGTCGGAGAAGCCATCGTCCAGACGGCCGAGCACCGGGGCGAGATCGTAGCGGAAACCGTCGATGCCGGTGGCCTCGACCCAGGTCCGCAGCGCGTCGATGCACAGGCGTGCCACCGGCTCGCGGTGGGTGGCCAGGGTGTTGCCGGTGCCGGTGTCGTTGATCAGGAACTGCGGCTCGTCCTCGGCATGACGGTAATAGAGAAGGTTGTCGAGGCCACGATAGCAGATGGTCGGGCCGTCCTCGTCGCCCTCGCCGGAATGGTTGAGCACCACGTCGAGAAGGACGCGGATGCCGCGCGCGTGAAAGGCGTCCACCACCCGCCGGATCTCGGCGAAGCCGCCGGGCGCCAGCCGGGGATCGGGCGCCATGTGGGTGATGGGATTGTAGCCCCAGGCATTGGTGAGGTGGAATCCGGCCAGATGGCTCTCGTCGAGCCAGGCCGCCAGCGGCATGAGTTCGACCGTCTGGACGCCGATCTTCTCCATGTGATCGAGGAAGACGGGCTCGGCCAGGGCGGCCACCGTGCCGCGGATCTCGGCCGGAACGTCCGGATGGCGCTGGGAATAGGCGCGCACCAGCACCTCGTAGGTCAGGCCGGGCGCGGCGAAGGGCAGGGGCCGGGCGCTGCGGTCCGGTGACGTGACGATCGCCCGCGGCACGAAGGGCGCGCTGTCGAGGTTGCTCTGGGGCGGTGCGGCGAGGGCCGGCTGGTAGACGAAGGGCCGGTCGAGATGGACGGCATTGGGATCGACCAGCAGCTTGGAGCGGTCGAAGCGGTGGCCATCCTTCGGCCGGTAGGGGCCGAGGGCGCGCAGGCCGTAGCGGGCGCCTGCGGCCAGTCCCGGCACGAACCCGTAGCGCCAGCCGCCGTCCTGGCCGGGCAGGACGAGCCGGTCGGTTTCCCGCGTGCCGATCGCGTCGAAGAGGCAGAGCTCGATCGCGTCGGCGTTCTCGGAATAGACGGCGACATGCACGCCCTCGCCGTCGATCGTCGCTCCGAGCGCGGCCGGCCTGCCGCGCTCGTCGGTGATGGCATACTTCATGAGGTCTCTGCGCTCAGGTGATGACGTCAGGCGCCGAGCGTCCGGTCCGCTTGCCGATCTCGCCGATGACGGACGCCGTGTCGATCAATTCGGCCAGGGCCTGTTCGGGCGGCGTGTCGTGGCGCGCACGGTCCGACTCGAAGCGCTCGATATAGACACGCAGGGTGGCGCCCTTGGTGCCGGTGCCGGACAGGCGATAGACGATGCGCGAGCCGCCCGAGAAGACGATCCGCACGCCCTGGCCGGTGGAAACCGAGCCGTCGACCGGATCCTTGTAGGAGAAATCGTCGGCCTCGGAGACGACGAGGGTGCCGAAGCGCTGGCCGGCCATGGAGGCGAGGCGGTCGTGCAGGGAGTCCATCAGGCCCTGGGCAGCCTTGGAGTCGACTTCTTCATAGTCGTGGCGCTGGTAGAAATTGCGGCCGAACTCGGCCCAATGGCTGTCGAGGATCGCCTGCACGCTCTCGCGGCGGACCGCCAGGATGTTGAGCCACAGGAGCACCGCCCACAGACCGTCCTTCTCGCGCACATGGTCGGAGCCCGTGCCGGCGCTTTCCTCGCCGCAGATCGTCACCTTGCCGGCGTCGAGGAGATTGCCGAAGAACTTCCAGCCGGTCGGCGTCTCGTACATGCCGATGCCGCGCTTGGCAGCGACCCGGTCGGCGGCCTGGCTGGTCGGCATGGACCGGGCAATGCCGGCGATGCCGTCCTTGTAGGCCGGGGCGAGATGGGCGTTGGCGGCCAGCACCGCCAGCGAATCCGACGGCGAGACGACGATGCCCTTGCCGACGATCAGGTTGCGGTCGCCGTCGCCATCGGAGGCCGCGCCGAAATCGGGGCCGTTGGGCGCCATCAGCTGGTTGATCAGCGTCGCCGCATGGACGGCGTTGGGGTCGGGATGACCGCCGCCGAAATCCTCCAGCGGCTCGCCGTTGATCACCGTGCCGAGGAGGGCGCCCAGCCGGTTCTCCAGGATGTCCGTGGCATAGGGGCCGGTCACGGCGTGCATGGCGTCGAAGCGCAGGGTGAAGCCGGAGGCGATCAGGTCGCGGATCTGGTCGAAGTCGAACAGGGTCTCCATCAGCGCGGCATAGTCGGCGACCGGATCGATGACCTCGACCACCATGTCGCCGAGGCGGGTCTCGCCGAGCTCGGAAAGGCTCGGCGCGTCGCCGGACCAGATCCGATATTGCGCCATCGCTCGGGTCCGCTCGTAGATGGCGGCGGTGATCTTCTCCGGTGCCGGGCCGCCATTGGCGACATTGTACTTGATGCCGAAATCGCCCTTCGGGCCGCCGGGATTGTGGCTGGCTGACAGGATGATGCCGCCGGCCGCCTTGCGGATGCGGATCAGATGGGAGGCGGCGGGAGTCGACAGGATGCCGCCGCGGCCGACCACGACGCGGCCATAGCCGTTGCCGGCGGCCATGCGGATCGCGGTCTGGATCACCTCGCGATTGTAGAAGCGGCCGTCGCCGCCGATGACCAGCGTCTCGCCGTCATGGCTGTCGGCGGCGTCGAAGATCGCCTGGATGAAGTTCTCGGCATAATGGGTCTGGCGAAAGTGCGGAACACTCTTGCGAAGGCCGGACGTGCCGGGCTTCTGGTCGTTGAAGGGCTTGGTCGCGATCGTTTCGATCATGGCCGCTGGTCTCCGATAAGATCGCGGAAGAGTTGGGCGTAGTGCCCGGCGCTGGCGCGCCAGGAAACGTCGGCATTCATCGCGCTGAGCTGCAATTGCCGCCAGCCTGCCGGGTCGGCAAAGAGCCGCAGCATCCGGTCGACGGCGTCCATGAGCCCCTCCTGCGAGGGGGGCGAGAAGATGATGCCGGTGGCGACACCGGCGGTGACGGCGGCATAGTTGGCATCGATCACCGTGTCGGCGAGGCCCCCGACCTTGGCCACCACCGGGATGCAGCCATAGCGCAGGCCATAGAGCTGCGTCAGGCCGCAGGGCTCGAAGCGCGAGGGCACCAGGATCGCATCGGCGCCGGCCTGGACGCGGTGGGACAGGGCCTCGTCATAGCCGATGCGCACGCCGATGCGGTCGGCATGGCGCACATGGGCGGCCTGGAAGCGGCCCTCGATCATCGGTTCGCCGGAGCCGACGACGACCATCCGCACGCCACGCTCGACCAGGCTGTCGCAGGCGTCGGCAACGAGGTCGAGGCCCTTCTGCCAGGTCAGGCGGCTCACCACGGCGACGATGGGGCCGTCCTCGTGGGGCAGGCCGAACTCGGTCTCCAGGGCGCGCTTGTTGCGGCTGCGCGATTTCGGCGAACGCGGACTGTAATGATGCGGGATATCCGGGTCGGTCTTCGGATTCCAGACCGCGGTGTCGATGCCGTTGACGATGCCGACCAGGCCTTCGCCGCGCCCGCGCAGCAGGCCGTCGAGCCCCATGCCGCCGGTCGGCGTCAGGATCTCCTCGGCATAGGTGGGGCTGACGGTGGTCACCATGTCGGCGGCGTGCAGGCCGCCCTTCAGATAACCGACATCGCCGTAATATTCGACGCCCTCGATCGACCAGGCGGCCGGCGGCAGGCCGAGGCCGGGAAAGATCTGATAGGGGAAATTGCCCTGGAAGGCGAGGTTGTGGATGGTCAGCACGGTCTTCGGCCGGGCCCTGCCGGAGACCGCGAGATAGACCGGCGTCAGCGCCGCCTGCCAGTCATGGGCATGGACGATGGCCGGCGCAAAGCCGCTGATCGCGCCCTGGCCGATCTCGGCGCCGACCTTCGACAGGGCGGCGAAGCGGGCCCAGTTGTCGCCATGGTCGTGGCCGGCGCTGGTCACGTAGGGGCCGCCGGTGCGGTCGTAGAGATGCGGCGCGTCGAGAACGAGGAGGTCGAGCCCGCCGACATTCGCGGCCAGAACCCGGGCCGGACCGCCGAAGAGATCGGCGAAGCGGCAGGCGACCGGCGCGTCCCCGACCTGCCGCATCACGTCGGGATAGCCGGGCATCAGCGTGCGCACGGCGAAGTCGTGGGCGGCGAGCGAGGACGGCAGTGCCCCCGCGACGTCCGCCAGTCCGCCGGTCTTGATCAGCGGGAAGACTTCAGAGGCAACGGACAGGACGCTCGTCGTCATCAGTAGGTGAGCCTGTCGATCATCGGCTTGGTCACGAGGCAGACGCCGCTCGCCGTGCGGCGGAACCGCTTGGCGTCGAGTTCCGGATCCTCGCCGATCACCAGCCCGTCGGGAATCTCCACGCCGCGGTCGAGCACCGCCCGGGTGATGCGGGCATGGCGGCCGATATGGCACTGGGGCAGCACCACCGCATGGTCGAGCTTGGAATAGGAGCGCTGGCGCACGCCGGTGAACAGCAGCGACCGGTGCAGCTGGCCGCCGGAGATGATGCAGTCGCCGGAGACCAGCGAGGAGACGGCCATGCCGCGGCGGCCTTCCTCGTCATGCACGAACTTGGCCGGCGGGACGACATCGGCATAGGTCCAGATCGGCCAGTCCCGGTCGTAGATGTCGAGCGGCGGGATGATGTCGGTGAGGTCGATATTGGCCTGCCAGTAGGCGTCCACCGTGCCCACGTCGCGCCAGTAGGCCTCGTCGTCGGGCTCGTTCTCCGAGCGCACCACCGACAGGTTGAAGCGGTGGGCGACGGCCCGGCCGTGCTTGACGATATGCGGGATGATGTTCTTGCCGAAGTCGCGGCTCGAGCCGGGATCGGCCGCGTCGCGGCGCAACTGGTCCATCAGGAAGTTGGTCTCGAAGACGTAGATGCCCATGGAGGCCAGCGCCGTTTCGGGACGGCCCGGAATGGAGGGCGGATCGGCCGGCTTCTCGACGAAATCGGTGATCGTGTAGTTCTCGTCGACATGCATGACGCCGAAGGCGACGGCCTCCATGCGCGGCACTTCCAGGCAGCCCACCGTCACATCCGCACCCGAATCCACATGCTGCTGGAGCATGATCTCGTAGTCCATCTTGTAGACGTGGTCGCCGGCCAGGATGACGATGTAGCGCGGCGCGTAGGATTCGATGATGTCGATGTTCTGGTACACCGCATCTGCGGTGCCGGCATACCACTGATCCTCGGAGACGCGCTGGCTCGCGGGCAGGATGTCGAAGCTCTCGTTGCGCCCGGGGCGCAGGAAGTTCCAGCCGTTCTGCAGGTGCCGGATCAGGCTGTGGGCCTTGTACTGGGTGGCGACGCCGATCCTGCGGATGCCGGAATTGATGGCATTGGACAGGGCGAAGTCGATGATCCGCGTCTTGCCCCCGAAGAACACCGCCGGCTTGGCGCGACTGTCGGTCATTTCCATCAGGCGGCTGCCGCGTCCGCCGGCCAGCACATAGGCCATGGTCTCACGGGCCAACGGGCCCACACGTCTGTTCTCGGCCATGAATCCCTCCCTGGATCATCCGCGGGTCAGACGGATTTGCGGGCATCCGCGTCGCTGCCGACGGACGCCCGACCATTCCTCCCCCCGCACGGGAGGAACATAGCGCAGACGCGGCCCGACGCCATGCCGGATCGGGCCCGTCGCGGGTCTCCGCCGTGTCAGGCGGTCGGGCCGGCCTGCCAGATGTCGCGCGCATATTCGCGGATCGAGCGATCGGAGGAGAACCAGCCCATGCGCGCCGTGTTGCGCACCGCCTTGGCCTGCCATTCGTCCTGGTCCTGCCAGAGCGCGTCGAGACGGCGCTGGGTGTCCCAATAGGCCTGGAAGTCGGCGCAGGTCATCCACCAGTCGTTGTTGTAGAGGTTGGAGACCAGATCGTGGTAGCGCGCCGGGCTCTCGGGCGAGAACACGCCGGACGAGATCGCATCCAGCGCCTCGCGCAGGAGCGGCAGTTCGGCGATGATCGAGCGGCCGCTATGGGCTTCGCGGCGGCGCTGGGCCACCTCCTCGGCGGTCAGGCCGAAGATGAAGATGTTGTCCTCGCCGACATGCTCAAGCATCTCGACATTGGCGCCGTCCAGCGTGCCGATGGTCAGCGCGCCGTTCATGGCGAACTTCATGTTGCCGGTGCCCGAGGCTTCCAGGCCGGCCGTCGAGATCTGCTCCGACAGATCGGCCGCCGGCATGATGATCTCGGCCAGGCTGACATTGTAGTTCGGGATGAACACGACCTTCAGGAGGTCGCGAACCGCCGGATCGCTGTTGATCGTGCGGGCGACGTCGTTGGCGAGGTGGATGATCTCCTTCGCCTGGACATAGCTCGGCGCAGCCTTGCCGGCGAAGATCTTCACGCGGGGTGCCCAGTCGCGCTCGGGATGCGAGCGGATCTGGTCGTAGAGCGCGATCGCCTCGATGATGTTGAGGAACTGGCGCTTGTATTCGTGGATGCGCTTGACCTGGATGTCGAAGATCGCCCCCGGATCGACATGGGTCGCCATGCGCTCGCCGATCAGGTTGGCCAGCTGCTCCTTGTTGCGGCGCTTGACCGCCGCGAAGCGCTCGCGGAAGCCGGCATCATCGGCCAGCGGGTCGAGCTCGGAAATCTTCTCGATGTCGTCGAGGAAGCCCGGCCCGATCGCGTCGGTGATCAGCTGGGTGAGGCCGGGATTGGCCTGCATCAGCCAGCGGCGCGGCGTCACGCCGTTGGTCTTGTTCTCGATGCGGTCGGGATAGAGCAGGTGCAGATGGTGGAACACCGTCTCCTTCATGAGCTCGGTGTGCAGTGCCGACACCCCGTTGACGGCGTGGCTGCCGACAAAGGCGAGCTGGCCCATGCGCACGCGGCGGCCATTGCCCTCGTCGATCAGCGAGATCGCGGCGACCTTGGCGTCGTCGAAGCCCTTTTCCTGCGCGGCCTCGCGAATGACGCCGGCATTGATGGCGTAGATGATCTGCATCTGGCGGGGCAGCAGGCGCTCGAACAGGTGGATCGGCCAGTGCTCCAGCGCCTCGGGAAGCAGCGTGTGGTTGGTGTAGGAGAAGGTATTGCGGGTGATCTCCCAGGCCTCGTCCCAATCGTGACCGTGCACGTCGACCAGAAGCCGCATCAGTTCGGCCACCGAGACCGCCGGATGGGTGTCGTTGAGCTGGATCGAGAACTTGTCGGCGAGGTTGGACAGGCTCTCATTGGCATGGAGATGACGCCGGATGATGTCCTGCAGCGAGGCGGACGAGAAGAAATATTCCTGTCGCAGGCGCAGTTCCTGGCCGGCCTGATGGGAATCGGCCGGGTAGAGAATGCGGGTGATCGCCTCGGCCTTGTTGGATTCCACCAGGGCGCCGATGTGGTCGCCGGAATTGAAGGCGTCGAGCAGGATCGGGTCGAGTGGCTGGGCGCTCCACAGGCGCAGCGTGTTCACGCGGCGGCCGCGCCAGCCGACGATCGGGGTGTCGAAGGCGACGGCGAGGACGCGCTCGGCCGGACGCCAGACCTGCCGGGCGGGTCGGCCGGGCTCCTGGATGGTCGCCACCTTGCCACCGAAGCCGATCTCGTAGGCCAGTTCGCGGCGCTCGAATTCCCACGGATTGCCATGGGCGAGCCAGGTCTCGGGCAGCTCGACCTGGGCGCCGTCGGCGATCTCCTGGCGGAAGAAGCCGTGAACATAGCGGATACCGTAGCCGAAGCCGGGAATGTCGGTGGATGCCATCGACTCCATGAAGCAGGCGGCGAGGCGTCCGAGGCCGCCATTGCCAAGGGCCGCGTCGGGCTCCAGCAGTTCGACGAGGTCGAGATCGACGCCATAGCGGGCCAGCGCCTCGCGGATCGGCTCCGTCAGGCAGAGATTGTTGATCGCATCGCGCAGCAGGCGGCCGATCAGGAATTCCATGGACAGATAGCAGACGCGCTTCTCCCCGCTGGTCTTGGCACGCTGGGAGGATTCCATCCACTGGTCGATGATCCGGTCGCGGATCACCAGCGTCGTCGCCTCCAGCCAGTCGTAGCGGCGGGCCTCCGCGGGCGTCTTGCCGACGGCGTAGGTCAGCTTCTCGACGATCTGCCGGGCCAGCGTCTCGGGATCGTTCTGGCGCGGGGCGGGTTTCGGGGCGCCGGTCCCGTCCAGCGCGGCGTCGACGTCGTTCAGCGTGTCGGCCATCATGACCCTCTCAATTTTTGGATTGCAGCAACAAGTCCGGCCGTGGAGCTGTCGCGCCCCTCCGCCGTAGACTCGCCGGTGATGACGGGAACCAGCCGGTTGGCCAGTTCCTTACCGAGTTCGACGCCCCACTGGTCGAAGGCGTTGATGCCGTAAAGCTGGGCTTCAACGAAGACCCGGTGCTCGAAGAGCGCGATCAGGCGGCCCAGCGTGGCCGGGTCGAGCTGACGATACAGGATGGTGATCGACGGCCGGTCGCCGGGAAAGACACGGTGCGGCGCGATCCGGTCGGCCTCTTCCGGTGAGTTGCCGACTTCCAGGAGTTGCTGGCAGGCTTCGTCCAGGGTGCGGCCGCGCATCAACGCCTCGCTCTGGGCGAGGCAGTTGGCGAGCAACAGATCCTGGTGCACCCGCATCTCGGACGGCTCATGGGCGTTGGCGCCGACGAGAAACTCGACCGGGACGATGTCGGTCCCCTGGTGCAGCAGCTGGAAGAAGGCGTGCTGGCCATTGGTGCCGGGCTCGCCCCACACGACGGGGCCGCTCACCGCGACCGGCCGGCCGTCGAGCCCGACGCGCTTGCCGTTCGATTCCATGTCGAGCTGCTGGAGATAGGCGGGAAAGCGCGCCAGCCGCTGGTCGTAGGGAATGACCGCGCGGGTGGGATAAGCGCACAGGGCCCTGTGCCAGTATCCGACCAGCGCGAGCAGCACGGGCAGGTTCTGGTTGAGGGACGCCGAGCGGAAATGCTCGTCCATCTCCCGGGCGCCGGCAAGGAATTCGCGAAAACGCGGGGCGCCGATGGCGATCATCAGCGGCAGGCCGATGGCCGACCAGATCGAATAGCGTCCGCCGACCCAGTCCCAGAAGCCGAAGATCCGCTCCGACGCGATGCCGAATTCCGCGACCTTGTCGGTTGCGGTGGAGACGGCGGCGAAATGCTCGCCCACCGCGTCCTCGCCGAGAGCGTCGATGACCCAGCGACGCGCGGCCGCGGCGTTGGTCATGGTCTCGATGGTCGTGAACGTCTTCGAGGCGATGATGAAGAGCGTCGCGGCCGGGTCGAGCTTCGCCAGGGTGTCGGCGATGTGGGCGCCGTCGACGTTGGAGACGAAATGGGTGCGCGGGCCGTCGTGATAGGGCGCCAGCGCCAGCGTCGCCATGGCCGGGCCGAGGTCGGAGCCGCCGATGCCGATGTTGACGACGTCGGTGATCGTCGTGTCGCCGGACCCGGTGATCGTGCCGTTGCGCACGCCCTCGGCAAAGGCGTTCATGGCACTCAGCACGTCGGCGACGGCGCCGCTGACCGGGCTGCCGCCGGCGCGGTAGCCGTCCATCGGCTCGGCGCGCAGCGCCATGTGCAGCACCGCCCGGTCTTCCGTGAGATTGATCGCCTCACCGGCGAACATCGCGTCGCGCCGCGCATCGACGCCGCGTGACTGCGCAAGTGCGATCAGCGCGTCGCGTGCCGCGTCGTCGATCGCCGTCTTGGAATAGTCGAGGACGAGGTCGCCGAGCGCCGCCGAAAACTCTGCGTACCGGCTCGGATCCTCGGCGAACAGCGTACGAATGCCGCGATCGGCAGCCTGCCGTGCCATGCCGGCCAATTCCGCGGGTGCCGGAGAGGCGCCGAGATCGGACGTCTGGCCCATGGATTACCCTGCCGTGATGTTCGTGGATGTCGTCCTGAGCAAGTGCTCACCTGCCGCCTTCTATGCGCGTTCCGGGTGGGAGGCAAACGCCGCGTCGGCAATGTCCATCGGAAGATATGCCGCCTTGTAGGGCATATTCCGTCGGTGCTGCAATTCGCGCCGCCGGTCTCATCGAGTCACGGCCGCCGAGCAGTCTGCCCGGCGGCCCGCAGGCTCCGATCAGTCGATGGTGACTGTCTTGACGTTCATGAACTCCAGCATGCCCTCGTGGGCCAGTTCCCGGCCGTAGCCCGAACGCTTCACGCCGCCAAAGGGCAGACGCTGGTCGGAGGCGGTCATGCGGTTGATGTGGGTGCCGCCCTGGTCGAGCTCGCGAATGAAGCGTTCCTGCTCGGCAGGCTCCGTCGTCCAGGCCGAGCCACCGAGACCGAATTCGGAATCGTTGGCCAGCGCGATCGCTTCGTCGATGGACTTGACCTTGAACATGATGGCACACGGCCCGAACAGTTCGTCGCGATAGGCGGGGGCCGATTCCGGCACGTCCGCCAGGATCGAAGGCTGGAAGAAATAGCCCGGACCCTCGGGCGCCTTGCCCCCGGTGACGAGCTTGGCGCCCGCCCGGGTGGAGTCGTCGATCTGGCCCTTCAGATCCTCGACGCCGGCCTTCATGGCGAGGGGGCCCATGCCGGTGTCCTCGGCCATGGGGTCGCCCAGCCGAATCTTCTCCACGGCCTCGGTGTAGCGGCCGAGATAGTCGTCATAGACGTCTTCGTGGACGATGAAGCGCTTGGCGGCAATGCAGCTCTGGCCGTTGTTCTGCATGCGCGCGGTGACGCCCACGTCCACTGCCTTGGCGATGTCGGCGGACGGCATGACGATGAACGGATCGGAGCCGCCGAGTTCGAGCACTGTCTTCTTGATCTGGGACCCTGCGGTGGCAGCGACGGCAGAGCCGGCGCCTTCGCTGCCGGTGAGGGTCGCGGCGCGGACGCGGTCATCCTTGAGGATGCCTTCTACCTTGGATGAGGAAATCAGAAGGGTCTGGAACACGCCCTGCGGCGCCTCGGCGTCGAGGAAGATGCGCTCGATCTCGAGCGCGCACTGGCTGACATTGGACGCGTGTTTCAGGATGCCGACATTGCCGGCCATGATGGCAGGGGCGGCGAAGCGCATGCATTGCCAGTACGGGAAGTTCCACGGCATCACCGCCAGGACCGGACCGATCGGCAGATAGGTCACGAAGTTGCGACCGGCCGGGCCGTCGCGCACGTCGTCGGCGACGAATTTCTCGGCGTTCTCGGCATAAAAGCGCAGCGCGTTGGCGCATTTGGCGACTTCTGCCTCAGCTTCCTTGAGGCGCTTGCCCATCTCCATCGTCGCGATACGGGCCAGGTCCGCCTTGCGGGTCTCCATCTGGTCCGCTGCCCGCATCAGGACGTCGGCCCGTTGCGCGAAGGAGGTCTTGCGCCAGTCGCGGAAGGCCAGATCGGCATTGGCGAGCGTGCGCTCGATGTCCGCGTCCGTGTGCTCGGCGAATTCCTCGATGGTTTCGCCCGTTGCCGGATTGATGCTCTTCGGCATGAAGTCTCCTGATGGTCCCGCGTGATATCGCGGCCCTGCCGCGCCTTCCGGCCGGGCCGCTGTGCTAATTAGCACGAAGCTGGCGCACGGACAGAGGCGCGGCGTGACCCTCGGGAATGGTCCCTCGGAACCGCGTCAGGTGCGCCCGGCCGCCAGGTTCTCGATCGCGGTGTCGAGGGACTCGCTGGTGGCCTTCACTTCCGGCGCGTTCGGGTCGTTGCTGAGAATGTGCTGCAGCGACGCGCGCCATTCGGTCAGGACGGTTTCCTTCTCGCCGTCGGACAGACGGTCGTCCTTCAGTACGTCCTGGGGCTTCTCGTAGCTGCCATGATGGGGGTGATCGAATTTCGACGACATCATCTGTCGGTCTCCTGCCTGTCATTGGAAAACTGGCGGGTGGACCGGGCATGCCGGCGCCGTCACCGCCTTGCACCCCCAACGGGCCGGCGGCGGGAAAGGTTCATCCGGGAATGTCGTCGCAATGCCCGGGAGGGCGGCGATACTGCGTCACCGTCGGGTGAGCGCGAACGCTAGAACTCGCCCTCGTAGAAGACGCCCACTTCGCCGCCGCCGGACGACGTGACGGCGCCGCGCGCGGTCAGGCCGGCGCCGAGGTCGAGATCGATCGACACACGGCCGCTGGTATCGACCCCGACATAGGTGTTCTCGTTCAGATACTTGCCGACGCCGACGGCGGTGGTGCCGTCGGCCGCGGTACGAATGTCGAGGTCGTCGACGCCGAGCTGCGAGCGCAGATTCTCCAGGAGACCGCTGCTGCCGCCGACGCCGGCGAGCGAGGCCGCAGCCTCTGCGAGCTGGGCAATCTGCAGCGGCGACAGGTCGGACGTGCCCTGCCCGAAGATCAGCCGTGCCAGCACCTCGTCCTGGGGCAGGTTGGGTTCGGAGGAGAAGTTGAAGCTCGGATCGTCGGCGGGGCCGGTGACGGTGATGAACACGGTCGCGTCGCCGGCCGTCGACCGTGCGACGAGGTCGAGATAGGGCGTCAGGCCGCCGGTGAAGCTCAACCGGCCCCGGTCGAAATCGAGGCGCTTGCCGAGGATGGAGAAGCGGCCGCGCTGCAGCTCGAAGCCGCCGACGACGTTCGGGGAGGCCGCGGAACCTGTAATGTCGATCCGGCCGCCGAGTTCAACGTCGAGGCCGCGGCCGCGCACGAACACCTGGTTGGGCGCGTTGAAGGTGAGGTCGAGATTGATGCCGCCGCCGCCGCCGTTTCCACCGGCTTGCTCCGGCGAGATCTCGCGCTGCTGCTGGTAGACTGCGGGCGCCGCATTGCGGTGGGTCACGTCGATGCGGGCGAGGGAGCTCGGCAGGTTTTCCGGGACGAGGACGTTGATCTCTTCGGCATTGATCGTACCGGCGAGAAGCGGGGTTGCGGCCAGCGGTCCGGTGAGGGTCAGATCGGCGTCGAGCCTGGCGGTGACGAGTTCGCCCTTGTTGTAGCGTCCGCTCTCGAGCTGGATCGCGATGTCGGCCGGAAAGCCGGAATCGAGGCCGACCGTTCCCGAGACGTCGAGCGTACCGCCGCCGGACAGATTGGCGTCGAAGGACTGGATCGTCGCGGTGCGCCCGTCGAGCGAGATGGTGGTGGCGATGTCGTTCAGCGCAAGATTGGCGCCGGTGTCGAGGAAGCGCGCGCCCGTGGTGGAGACCGTGCCGACGACATTCGGCTGGGAGACCGGCCCGGTGACGCGGGCGTCGACAAGGACCGTGCCGTCGATCGAGCGGCCGCCCTCGGCCAGGATGCGGTTGGCCAGCGACAGGGGCGCCGAACCATCCAGCGACAGGTCGAGCTGCGGTGCGCCCCCTGCGAGGTTCACCGAGCCGTTGGCGTTGAAGTCGAGTCCGTCGCCGCTCAGGCTGGTGGTCGTCGTGACGACCTGGCTGGCGAATTGACCGCTGGTCGAGAGCGCCAGCGCGCCGATGCCGGCCTCGCGGGTCTGCTGGATCGACACGCCGCTGGCCTCGATGTCGTAGGAGACCGCCGGGTTGGCGGGTGAACCGGTCGCGCGGACCGTGCCGTTGATGGTGCCCTGGGGGGAAATGCCCGATGCAGCCGCGCCGGCGATGGAGGCGGGCAGGGCATTGATCTCGGCGGTGAGGTCGAGGGCGTCGGGGCCTGCCGAACCGGTGACGGTGATCGCGCCGCTGCCGACATCGATACGGGCATTGCCGAGGGTCAGCGTGCTGTCGGCATAGCGGCCGGACGCCGTGGCCTCGAGGTCCGGTGCGCCGGCTGCCCGGCTCTGGGCGACGGAGACGCCGGAGGCGCGGAGGTCGAAGCTGGCGTCGGGATCGGACAGCGATCCGGTGGCCGAGGCCGTGCCCGAGACGGTGCCGCGTGCGCCGAGATCGTCGACGAAGCCGTTGGCGAGGCCGACCGGCAGGGCATTGATGTCGACATCGATATCGAGTTCTTCGCCGATCGTGCCCGAGGCCGCGAGCGAGCCGTCGCCGACGCTCACATCGGCACGTGCGATGGTGGCGGTGCCGTCCGCATAGGAGCCGGCGGCATCGAGGCTGAGGGGGGCGACGCCGGAGCGGGCGATCTGGCTGGTGGTGATGCCGCTGCCGGTCAGGTCGAAGCGGGCCTGCGGATCGGCGAGCGAGCCCATCGCCGTGGCGGAGCCGGAGATCGTGCCTTCGGCGCCGAGACCTTCGACGAACCCGTTGGCAAGGCCCACCGGCAGGGCCTCGATGGCAAGGCGCAGGTCGAGTTCCTCGCCGACGGTGCCGGATGCCCTGAGCGAGCCGTCGCCGACGGTGAGGTCCGCGCGTTCGATGGTGGCGGTGCCGTTCGCATAGGCGCCGGCGGCATCGAGGCTGAGGGGCGCGACGCCGGACTGGGCGATCTGGCGAGTGGTGATGCCGCTGCCGGACAGGTCGAAGCGGGCCTGCGGGTCGGACAGCGACCCGGTCGCGGTGGCGGTGCCGGAGATCGTGCCCTCGGCGCCGAGATCGGGAACGAGGCCATTGGCCAGCCCGACGGGGATGGCGTTGACGTCGACCCGCAGGTCGAGCGCCTCGCCGATGGTGCCGGACGCGGTCAGCGAGCCGTCGCCGACGGCGATATCCGCCTCGGCGAGGGTCAGCGTCCCGTCGGCGTAGCGGCCCGAGGCGTCGAGGGTGAGGGGGGCGACACCGCTCTCGGCGATCGCATCGGCGGTGATGCCGGTGCCGGTCAGGTCGAAGCTGGCGGTGGGGTTGTCCAGCGACCCGGTCGCGGCGCCCGTGCCAGACACCATGCCGCGGGCGGCGAGACCGTCGACGAAGCCGTTGGCGAGGCCGACGGGCAGGTTGGTCATCGTCACGTCGAGATCGAGATTCTGCCCGACGCGGCCGGAGGCGACGAGCGACCCGTCGCCGACATTGACGACGGCGGTTTCCAGTACGGCGGTCTCGTCGGCATAGGTGCCGGTCAGGCGCAGCGCCAGCGGCGCGACGCCGGAGCGGGCGATCTGCTGCGTGGTGATGCCGGTTCCCGAGACGTCGAAGACCGCTTGCGGGTCGGAGATCGAGCCCGAGGCCGAGGCCGTGCCGGACAGGGTGCCGGTGGCGTCGAGGCCGGGCACGAAGCCGTTGACGAGCCCCACCGGCAGCTGGCGCATGGCGACTTCAATGTCGAGGGTCTCGCCGACCGTGCCGGAAGCGCTGAGTGAGCCGTCGCCGACGCTCAGATCGGCACGCTCGATGGTCGCCGTGCCGTCGGCATAGGCACCGGCGACATCGAGGGTGAGCGGATCGATCCCGGCGGCGGCGATCTCCTCGGCGGTGATGCCGGTGCCGGACAGGGCGAATGTCGCCTGCGGATCGCTGAGCGAACCGGTGGCGGTCGCCGTGCCAGAGAGGGTGCCTTCGGCGTCGAGCCCGTCGACGAGACCGTTGGCCAGCGCCACGGGAACTGCGTCCATGGCGACCTCGATGTCGAGTTCATCGCCGATCGTGCCCGATGCATCGAGCGACCCGTCGCCGAGATCGAGCTGTGCGGTCGCCAGCCGCAGCGTTCCGTCGCCATAGCTTCCGGAGACATTCGCCTGGATCGCCGGCACGTTGGCGGCGCGCGATTGGGCGACGGCGAGGTCGGCGCCGGCGACGGCGAAGGTTGCTGCCGGATCGCTGGCCGGGCCGGAGACGGTGGCGGTGCCGTCGATCGTGCCGGCGGCGGCAAGGCCGGGCACGAAGGGATTGGCGACGGCGGCCGGCATGTCGCTCAGGCGCAGCGACAAATCGAGGGTCTCTCCGGCGCTACCTTCGAGGGTCAGGGCCCCTTCGCCGACAGCGAGACGGATGCCGGACAGGGTGGTGACGCCGGCCTCGATCCGCACGAGGGCTTCCTCGGCGAGGCGGACTGCGGCATCCTCGATATCGGCAGTCAGCCGCGTCAGCCGGATCAGGGTCGTGTCCGGCTCGAACAGGACGTTTCCGGCAAGGGCGATCGGCACGCCGTTGACGCTTGCCCCGGCGGCCAGGTCGGTGCCCTGTTCGTCCTCGCGCAGTGCGACGTCGAGATCGCGAACGGTCACGCCGGGCGCATCGATGCCGCTGGCGGTCACGGTGCCGGTCGGCCGCGGAATGCCGAGATAGTCCTTCACCGACAGATCGATGCGGGCCCCGTTCAGCGTGTTGCCGGCAACCGCCAGCCGTTCGCCGGCAAGATCGATCGCCGCGACGGGCATGCCGTCAGCCTCGACCGAAAGCTCGACCTGGCCCTGTACGTCGCCGGAGGCGTCGACGCTGCCGAGCGCGGCGAGGGGGCCGATGTCCTCGACATCGACGACCAGCGTGCCGACCGGGGCGAAGGCTTCGGTCAGGCGCAGATCGCCGGTGATGCTGTTGGGGCCCTGGCGGATGGCGAGGTCGGTGATCCGCCGGTCGCCATTGTCCAGGGTCTCGACGGTGGCGTTGCCCGACAAGGGCTGCCCGTCGAGCGTGCCGGTGATGGCGACCGTGCCCGAGGGCGAGGCCGGATTCAGGGTCCCGCGCGCCTCGACCTTGAGGTCGGCGAGTTCGCGGCCGTTGATCGACAGGCCGTTGCCCGAGACCTGCAGGTCGATGTCGGGCTTCTCGACCGGGCCGGAGGCGGTCAGGCTGAAGGTGGCGGCCCCGGCGAGGGCGCCGCTGAGGGAGCCGGCTTCCGTCAGCGAGCCGGCGATGTCGGCCATGACCGTGTCGCCGGTCAGTGCGGCGGTGCCGTCGACGGTCAGGCCGTCGCCGCGCACGGTCAGCGCCTCGGCGCTGAGGGCACCGTCGGCGGCGCGGGCAAAGCGTCCCCCCACGGCCAGTTCCTCGCCGGCGAGCGGCACCACGGCAGCCGACAGGGCGGCGGTCTGGAAGCGCGACTGGACGTCGAGGGCGAAGGTGGAGAAGTTCAGCGCCGCCTGGCCTTCCAGCTGCAGCGTGGCGACATCGGTGGTCGCCTCGCTGGGCCGGAAGGTGAGACCGTCATCGGTGAGCGTGCCCGCGAGCGCGATCTCGACCGGGCCGTTGAGGAAGCGCTGCTGGATGCCGTCTGGCGCGGCGACCGACTGCGCCGTCACGACGGCATCGAAGGCGCCCTTGAAGCCGGTCAGGTCGAAGGCGGCGCTGTCGATCTCGGCGCTGATCCCCTGTGCCTGATAGGGCCCGTAGCCGGCGCGCGGCAGGCGCAAGGTCAGATCGAGCGCCGCCGCCGAAAGGGCGCCTTTCAGCGTGCCGTCGATGCCGGCGACCTCGATCGCGGCCTCGTTCGGCTGAGTGCCGAAGGCGAAGGGGATCGGATCGCCGTCCCGGGACTGGATCGCCACGCTCAGGTCGTTGGCGGTGCCGGACAGATCCAGCGCGCCAGCAACCCGCGCCGACAGGGCGTCGGAGGACAGGACGGCTTCCTCGATGGCGTAGGTGCCGTCATCGCGGATCACCATCTGCAGGTCGAGCGCCGTGCCGCCGGAGACGTAGCGCTGGAACTGTTCGGGCACGAACCGCTCGGCGGCGACGTTGAGCGAGGCCGAGACGCGCCGTCCCGCATCCACGTCGTTGACACGGGCGGTGAGGGTGGCGGCCGTCTCCTCGCCGACTTCGAGCGAGCCGTTGGCCATGAAGGCCGAGAGGGGGCCGGACCCGTTGATCGTCAGGTCGACGGCCGGGCGGTCCGGGATGTCGAGCAGCGTCGCGACGAGGCCGCCGGCCGGTTCGCTGGCCTTCACGTCGAGCCTGAGCTGGTTGTCGGCCGGCGCGTAGGCGATCTCGAGCGCGATCTGGCCCGGCTGGTCGAGCCGCTCGATCTGGGCCTCGACCATCAGGTTCGTCGGCTCGGCGGAAAGCTGCAGGCTGGCATTCGCCCGCAGCCGGGCGCGCTCGCCGGCAATGGCTTCGCCCAGCACGAATTCCTCGATCGCCAGGCGGCGGATGTCGGCCGTGATCGAGGGCAGCGAGAAACCGCCGGACTCATCGCCCGGTGCCGCGGGCGGCTGGCCCGTCGGCAGCCGCTCCAGGACGATGCTGCCCGCCGTGAGCGCGTCGATCGAGACATTGGAGCGCACCAGCGCCAGCGGCGACCAGTCCATGGCCAGGTCGCTCGCCGTCAGGAAGACGCCCTGCGGATCGGAGACGGTGACGCTCTCGATGCGGATGTCACCGGTCAGCGCGCCCGACAGCCCCTCGATCTCCACCTGCATCGTGTCGGTCGAAACGAGGTTTTCGATCTGCGTGGCAAGGAATTGCTGCGCCTTCGCCGGCTGGATCGACGCGAGCGCCAGGAAGCCGCCCATCAGGCAGGCCGCGGCACACTGGAGAAGGCGTCCGGCACGTGTCATCAGAAGGCCTGCCCGATTCCTGCGTAGAACTGGAAGCTGGCGTCGCGCGGCCCCCGATCGAGGGGCACCGCGACGTCGACGCGGATCGGCCCGAAGCTCGTCAGGTAGCGAAGGCCGACGCCGGCGCCCAGCTTGAATTCGGAAAAGTCCGGCACGAGATCGTCCGACACCGTGCCGCCGTCGATGAAGGGGACGAGCTGGATCGTCTCGGTCACCGCGATGCGGGCTTCCACGGAGGCTTCGAAGACCGACAGCCCGCCGGTCGGCGTGTCGGTAAAGTCGGGATTGAAGCCGCTGCCCGCCGGGACCGTGGACGGATAATAGGGGCCGATGGACTGGAATTCATAGCCGCGGACCGAGCCGCCACCGCCGGCGAAGAAGCGCCGGTCGTTGGGAATATCGTCGAGGTCGGCGCCGAAGATCGTGCCGTAGCCGACGCGTCCGGCGAGAACGAAGCGGTCGGTCTCGCTCAGCGACAGATAGCTGGACCCATCGACCCGTGTCTTCACGAAGGCGGTGCCGTCGTCGATATTGTAGGTCGGCTCCACATAGGCCTTGGCGAAGAAGCCCTCGGTCGGGTTCAACTCGTTGTCGCGGTTGTCGAAGGTGTAGGTGACCGGCACGGACGCCAGCAGATAGTCCCGCTCGCCGAGAAAGTCGCCGATGGTCTCGTACTCGCCGCGCACCGTCGCCACGACCGTCTGCTGTTCGTCGATCTTGTATTCGACGCCGCTGGTCGCTGCGAAGAACTCGCGGTCATAGGCGAGCGGCTGCTGCCGCCCCGCCTCGAGCGAGCCGACATAGACCGAATCCGGGCCGAGCACGCCCGGCTTCTTGAAGACCAGCGACGCGGCATAGTCCGGTCCGTCGATCTCGCGCGCGGTGTCGCTGACCGCGGTCGCGCCGATCCGCGAGATCGAGGCGTCGAGGCGGATCGATTCCGCCCGGCCGAACAGGTTGCGGTGGCCGACATAGCCCGAAGCACCCGCGCCTTCGGTGTTGGAATAGGTCGCGCCGATGCCGTAGAACCCGAACTTGCGCTCGGCGACCTCGACCTGGACCGGCAGCGTGCCGTCGGTGGCCTGGGCGGTGCCAGGCTTGACCGTCACGCTGGAGAACACGCCGAGTTCGACGAGGCGCTTGCGGGCGGCGGCCAGTTCGTCGGGCGAGAACACCTCGCCTGCCTGCACGCCGGCCATATAGGCGATGAAGCCGGGATCGATGTCCTCTGCGCCGTCCACCCAGGTTTCACCGAAGGGCACCACGTCGCCGGGGGAGACGGCGAGGGAATAGTCGAGCCGGTCGGTCGCGGCGTCGGCGATGGTCTCGCGGTCGGTCACGGCGACGAAGGGGCGGCCCTGATTGCGAAGATCGCGCAGGAGCCTGGCCTCGCCCTCCAGGACATCGACGGAATTTGCCGAACCGCCCGTCACCAGGCCGTATTCGGCCGGGTCGACCGGCAGGCCGCCGGTGGAAATTGCCACCTGGCCGAGTTCGTAAACCGGTCCCGGCGTGACGCGGATCGACACCGGCACCGGGCGCGACGTGTCGAATTTGGTGTCCGGCGGCAAGTCGGCGATGTTGCGGCCTTCGATGAAGATGTCGACGAGGCCGTCATAGCGGGCGTTTTCGTAAAGGGCGGCGACGAGGCGCTTGCGATCGGTCTTGGCCTTGGCGATCAGGCCGAGCGAGCCGGAGACCGGGTCGTCCACATCGGACAAAAGCACCGAGGCTTCGCGCACCGCCGTCTCGATGTCGCCGTCGGCCGGGCCGCCGGGTGCGACCGAGAGCGTGGCGGTGTAGGTGATGGGGTTGATCACGTCGGCTGCGGCGTCGGACTCGTCCTCGAAGAACTTCCAGCCGAAGATCTCGAAGGCCGCGGCGCGCTGCGGTGCCGCCATGAGCAGGACTGCCCCGAGGGTGGCATGCACAAGCAAATGGCTGGTGTGGAACCGATACCGCAAAGACGCCAGCTTCCCGTTGACCGCATTGACCGTCGGAGCGGCACCACAGATGCCGTGATGATCGGGGTCGGCGCGAATGGCAGCCGGGTACCCCCTCCTTGGGCTGGCGGCCAGCATGCTGGGATTTGATGAAATAACAACCTACTGGCCCCGGTATTTCGTCCAGTGACGTTAACGTGCAGCGGATTCGCGCCGTCCCCGTGCCGTCCGGGACACACCTGCCGGCAGGGCATTGCGACGGTTGGTCGCGACACGGCTCAACCGGATCGGCGCTCTTGCGATGGGACGGGGGGAGAGGCCGTTTCGCTTGCAACCGGATGGCTCGCGCACGGCGCCAACATGGAACGGTTCTGAAAAGCGCTTGAAGCGATCCGCGGCAAAGGGCAAGCTCCGCCCGGAGCCGCGGCGTCGACCTTGACGCTGCGCAGACACAAGACCGGCAGACATGCCGGACGATGCGACCAGAGTTCCGGGAGGAAATTGATGAGCGACGTGACGATCACGGTGAACGGTCGGGAGATGAGGGGCACGGTCGAGGACCGCACGCTGCTCGTCACCTATCTGCGCGAAAATCTCGGCCTGACCGGCACCCATGTCGGCTGCGACACGTCGCAGTGCGGGGCCTGCGTCGTCCATCTGGACGGCAAGGCCGTGAAGGCCTGCACCATGCTGGCTGTTCAGGCATCGGGTTCGTCGGTGACCACCATCGAGGGCCTGGCCGATGGCCCCGAGCTGCATCCGGTGCAGGCGGCCTTCCGCGAGCATCACGGCCTGCAGTGCGGCTTCTGCACGCCGGGCATGATCATGACCGCGGTGGATCTGATCCGCCAGCATGGCAGCGCGCTGGACGAGAAGGCGGTGCGCGACGGGCTGGAAGGCAACATCTGCCGCTGCACCGGCTACCACAACATCGTCAAGGCGATCCTTGCCGCGGCCGGCGCGTCGCAGCCCCAGCAGGTCGCAGCCGAGTAGCGCTCGGGGAGGGCGGCCCGAGGGCTGCAGACGGATCAGGACGGCCGCAGCGATCCCGACGGTGATCCCGGCCACCACGGAAGATTGGGAGGTTTTCTATGGGTCTCGAAGGCATCGGCGCAAAAGTTCTGCGCAAGGAGGATCGCCGGTTCATCACCGGTCGTGGCCGCTATGTGGACGACATGGTCGTGCCGGGGATGAAATATGCGGCGTTCGTGCGCTCGCCCCATGCCCATGCCACGATCCGCGGCATCGACATGGCCGAGGCCTCGGCGATGCCGGGCGTCATCGGCATCCTGACCGGCGAGCAGCTCCAGGGTGACGGCATCGGCAACCTGATCTGCGGCTGGGCGGTGTCCTCCAAGGATGGCACGCCGATGAAGATGGGCGCCTGGCCGGCGCTTGCGGTCGGCACGGTCCGCCATGTGGGCCAGGCGATCGCGGTGGTGGTCGCCGAGACGCAGATGCAGGCGCGCGACGCGGCCGAAGCGGTGATGGTCGACTACGACGAACTGCCGGCGGTGGTCAGCGCGGTCGAGGCGCTGAAGGACGGCGCACCGCAGCTGCATCCCGAGGCGCCCGGCAATCTGATCTTCGACTGGGAACTGGGCGACAAGGCTGCGACCGACGCGGCCTTCACCAACGCCGCCCATGTCACCAAGCTGCACATCGTCAACAACCGGCTGGTGCCGAACCCGATGGAGCCGCGCGCCGCGCTGGGCCATTACGACGCCGCCGACGACCACTACACCTGCTGGACGACGTCGCAGAACCCGCATGTCGCGCGGCTGGTGATGAGCGCCTTCTACAATGTCGCGCCGGAGCACAAGCTGCGGGTGATCGCGCCGGATGTGGGCGGCGGCTTCGGCTCCAAGATCTACATCTACCCCGAGGAGATCGTCTGCCTGTGGGCGTCGAAGCGGACTGGCGTGCCGGTGAAGTGGACGTCGGATCGCACCGAGGCGTTCCTGACCGACGCCCATGGACGCGACCACGTCACCGAGGTGGAGATGGCGCTGGACGCCGATCACAAGATCCTCGGCCTGAAGGTCGACACGGTGGCCAATCTGGGCGCCTACATGTCGCTGTTCTCGTCGGCGACGCCGACCTATCTCTACGCCACGCTCCTGTCGGGCCAGTACGACATCCCGGCGATCCACGCCAATGTCCGCACGGTCTACACCAACACCGTGCCGGTGGACGCTTATCGCGGCGCCGGGCGGCCGGAGGCGACCTTCGTCGTCGAGCGGACCATGGAGACGGCCGCGCGCGAACTCGGCGTCTCGCCGGCGGAACTGCGCCGCAAGAACTTCATCCGCTCCTTCCCGCACCAGACGCCGGTCATCATGGCCTATGACGCGGGCGATTTCGACGCCACGCTGGATGCCGGCATGCAGGCAGCCGACGTGTCCGGCTTCGAGGCCCGCCGGGCCGAGGCGAAGTCCCGCGGCAAGCTGCGCGGCCTGGGCATGAGCTGCTACATCGAGGCCTGCGGCATCGCGCCGTCCAAGGCGGTCGGCTCGCTCGGCGCCGGCGTCGGCCTGTGGGAATCGGCCGAGGTCCGGGTCAATCCGGTCGGCACGATCGAGATCCTCACCGGCTCGCACAGCCACGGCCAGGGTCACGAGACGACCTTTGCCCAGCTCGTCGCCGAACGCTTCGGCCTGCCGGTCGACAACGTCCAGGTGATCCACGGCGACACCGACAAGGTGCAGTTCGGCATGGGCACCTACGGCTCGCGCTCCGGCGCGGTCGGCATGTCGGCGATCCACAAGGCGCTCGACAAGGTCGAGGCCAAGGCCAAGAAGATCGCCGCGCATCTGCTGGAAGCCGACGAGGGCGACATCGTCATCGAGAATGGCGAGGTGAAGGTCGCGGGCACCGACAAGAAGCTCGGCTGGCACGAGGTCTGTCTCGGCGCCTATACCGGGCACAACCTGCCGGACGGCATGGAACCGGGCCTGAAGGAAGGCGCCTTCTACGATCCGACCAATTTCACCTTCCCGGCCGGTTGCTACATCTGCGAGGTCGAGGTGGATCCGGACACCGGCACGACGGAAATCATCCAGTTCGTCGCCGCCGACGATTTCGGCCGCGTGATCAACCCGATGATCGTCGAGGGCCAGGTGCATGGCGGTCTCGCCCAGGGCATCGGCCAGGCGCTGCTGGAAGGTGCCCATTACGACGAGACCGGCCAGCTGGTGACGGCGTCCTACATGGATTATGCGATGCCGCGCGCCTGGGACATGCCGATGTTCGACGTCTCGACCCACGAGACGCTGTGCCCCGGCAATCCGCTCGGCATGAAGGGCTGCGGCGAGGCGGGGGCGATCGGTTCGCCGCCGGCCGTGATCAATGCCATCACCGATGCGATCGGCAACAACGACCTGACCATGCCGGCGACGCCGCAGAAGGTCTGGCGGGCAATCCACCACGTCGCCTGACGGCGACCCGTTCATCCGGCGGCCATCGACCGGCCGCCGGCTTTCTTCCGGGACCGTCGGTCCCGCCTTCGACTGAGCCGCGCCGTGCGGCCCGCGCCATTCACGACAGGCGCGGCCCGGCGCCAAGGGAGACCAGGATGTACGAGACCACCTATCATCGCCCCACGACCATCGACGAGGCCATCCGGCTGGTCGGCGACAGCGGCGGGGAGGGCAAGTTCCTCTCCGGCGGCATGACGCTGATCCCGACCATGAAGCAGCGCCTGGCCGCGCCGTCGACCCTGGTCGATCTGCGCCATGTCGCCGAGCTGAAGGGCATCACCGTCAACGGCCGTGACATCCGCATCGGCGGCGGCACGACCCATGGCGAGATCGCCGGGCATGACGGCATCCGGTCGGCCTGCCCGGGCTTTGCCGCGCTGGCCGGCCTGATCGGCGACGTGGCCGTGCGTCACATGGGCACGATCGGCGGCTCGGTCGCCAACAACGATCCGGCGGCGGACTATCCGGCAGCGCTGAAGGCGCTGGGCGCGACCATCCACACCTCCCGGCGCGAGATGCCGGCCGACGAGTTCTTCGTCAGCCTGTTCGAGACGGCGCTGGAAGAGGACGAGATCGTCACCGCCGTATCCTTCGAGGCGCCGGAGCAGTGCGGCTACGAGAAGTTCCGCAACCCGGCATCGCGCTATGCCATGTGCGGCGTCTTCGTCGCCAAGCGCGGCAATGGCGTGAAGGTGGGAGTCACCGGCGCGGGCTCGAACGGCACCTTCCGCTGGGAACCGGCAGAACAGGCGCTGTCGCTGAATTTCGACGGCGCGGCGATCGACGATTTGTCGGTCGATCCGAGCGACATGCTGTCCGATCTGCACGGCTCGTCGGACTACCGGGCCAATCTCGTCAAGGTCGTCACCAAGCGCGCGGTCGCCAAGGCGCAGTCGCACTGAGCGTCAAACCGCATCACAGAACCAGACGGCCGGGCCCTTCGCCCGGCCGTCGTCGTTTCGGCATACGGTCTGCCCTGCGACAGCCTGTAGCAGGCTGTCCGGCCACCGGCCCCTCGCCGGAACATTCCGAGAACGCTATACAGGCGGGATGGCCAAGACCACGCTCATCGACAAGCTGGCGATCCTCTCGGACGCCGCCAAATACGACGCCTCCTGCGCGTCCAGTGGATCGACCCGCCGCGACTCGGCGAAATCCGGCGGTATCGGCTCGACCGAGGGCTCGGGCATCTGCCACGCTTATGCGCCGGACGGCCGCTGCATCTCGCTGCTCAAGATCCTGATGACCAATTTCTGCGTCTATGACTGCGTCTATTGCGTCAATCGCTCGTCGTCCAACGTGCCCCGGGCGCGCTTTTCCGTACAGGAAGTCGTCGACCTGACGATGTCCTTCTACCGGCGCAACTACATCGAGGGGCTGTTCCTTTCCTCCGGCATCATCCGCAACTCCGACTACACGATGGAGGAGATGGTGCGGATCGCCCGCAAGCTGCGGCTGGAGGAGAATTTTCGTGGCTATATCCACCTGAAGACGATCCCCGACGCCGCGCCGGCGCTGATCGAGGAGGCGGGTCTCTTCGCCGACCGCCTGTCGATCAACATCGAACTGCCGACGGATGTGACGCTGGAGGCCTTCGCCCCGGAGAAGAAGCCCCGCGACATCCGCCGGTCGATGGGGCATCTGCGCGCCAAGATCGAGGAACACAAGGGCGAGAAGCGCGACCGGGCCCGGCCGGCGCGCTTTGCCCCCGGCGGTCAGTCGACCCAGATGATCATCGGCGCCGACGGGTCGGACGACGATGCCATTCTCGGCCGGTCGGAAAATCTCTACGGCAATTACCGCCTGAAGCGGGTCTATTATTCGGCCTTCTCGCCGATCCCCGACGCCTCCAGCCGGCTGCCGCTCGGCAAGCCGCCGCTGATGCGCGAGCACCGGCTCTACCAGGCTGACTGGCTGATGCGCTTCTACGGTTTCGACCGGGGCGAAATCGTTGCCGGCGGCGACGCCGGCATGCTGGATCTGGCCATCGATCCCAAGCTCGCCTGGGCCCTGAAGCACCGCGAACGTTTCCCGGTCGACGTCAATCGCGCCGATCGCGAGATGCTCCTGCGGGTGCCGGGGCTGGGCACGCGGGCGGTGAACCGCATCCTCTCGACACGGCGCCACCGCACGCTGCGCCTCGACGACGTCGCCCGGCTCTGCCAGTCGGTCGACAAGGTGCGGCCCTTCATCGAGGCGCTCGACTGGTCGCCGGGTGCTGCGACCGACAGCGCGGGGTTACGGGAGCGGTTCGTACCCAAGGCCCGGCGGTCGGCGCAACTCGAACTGTTCTGAGCTGGACGACAAGCCCGGGCAGTGCGGGCGCGCCGCTTCGTCGGCCGTGTCGGAACCGTCTCGCTGGCCAGCAGGTTTAGTCCGTCCCCGCAGGCGATCCAGGTCCCCATGTATTCTGCCCGTCTCTCCTTCCCCGCCGATTTCGACGGTTGGCGCGTGGCGTGCCGCACGGCGCTGGCGCTTGGCGTGCCGCCCGAAGAGATGAGTTTCATGATCGGCGAAGAGACGGCCGGCCTGTTTGCCGAGCCGTTGCCGCCCGCGCCGTCGGACGCGCCGCAGCCGACCGTGCCGAAAGCCTTTCCGGGCCTCACCGCCAAGCTCGTCTGCCATGCCGACGGCGACCGCTTCGTCTTCGCCTATCGCCTGTTGTGGCGGCTGCAGCGGGAGAGGACGCTTCTGGAAATCGCGTCCGACCCGGACATCCTGCGGGCGACGGAGATGGAAAAGGCGGTCCGGCGCGACAGCCACAAGATGAAGGCCTTCGTGCGGTTCCGCGAGGTCGAGGACGGCAAGGGCGCGCGCCACTTCGTCGCCTGGTTCGAGCCGTTCCACCATGTGGTCGAGCACACCGCGCCATTCTTCGCCCGACGGTTCGCGGGCATGGTCTGGACCATCCTGACGCCGGAGCGCAGCGTCCACTGGGACGGAAGCGACCTGTCCTTCCTGCCCGGTGCGACCCGGGACATGCGGCCGGATGGCGACGACATGGAAGCCCTGTGGCTGACCTACTACGCCTCGATCTTCAATCCGGCGCGGCTGAAGGTGAACGCCATGCGGGCCGAGATGCCTAAGAAATACTGGGCAAACATGCCCGAGACGGCGCTAATCAAGCCGTTGATTGCCGGGGCGGAGGCCGCCTCGCGCCGGATGATCGAGACGGCGCCGACCCTGCCGAGCCTTCGCCACGAACGCCAGATGGAGCGCGCGAAGACCGGACAGCCGGACATGGCGGCCAAGAAGGCGGAGACGCGTCTCACATCGCTTGCGCAGGCGCGCGACGCTGCCAGTCATTGCCGGGCCTGTCCGCTCTGGGAGCCGGCGACCCAGACGGTGTTCGGGCGCGGCCCCGAAAACGCGCCGGTGATCTTCGTGGGCGAGCAGCCCGGAGACCAGGAGGACATTGCGGGCGAGCCCTTCATCGGCCCGGCCGGCAAGGTGTTCGATGCAGCGCTGGCGGAGGCCGGGATCGATCGCAGCCTAGCCTATGTCACCAATGCGGTGAAGCACTTCAAGTTCGCACCGAGGGGCAAGCGCCGCATCCATGCCAAGCCGAATGGCGGCGAGATCCGCGCCTGCCGATGGTGGCTGGACCTGGAGCGCGAGCTGATCCGCCCGAAGCTGATCGTGGCGCTGGGCGCGACGGCGGCGTCCGCCGTGCTCGGCAAGACGGTGACGATCCGCGACGCGCGCTCCAGGCTGATCGACCTGGATGACGGGACCCGGGCCCTCGTCACGGTGCACCCGTCCTACATCCTGCGCCTGCCCGACAAGGTCTCGCAGGACGAGGAACGACGGGCCTTTCATGCCGACATGGCGCTGGTGCGCCAGACCGTGCCGGAACTGGCGCTCTGATCAGCCGATCAGCACGAGGCGGATGGCATATCCAACCGCGGTGACCGCGGCGACGCCGCCGAGCCACAGGAGGATGAACCAGCCAATCCGGCCCTTCAGGCTGCCCGGTGTCTCACGGTCTGCATCGGGGCGGCCGTCCTGGGGCGTCTTCAATGGTGATAACCCTCGCCCTCGCGGACCTTGCCGCGGAAGACCCAGTAGGAATAGGCGGTATAGATGAGGATCAGCGGGATCAGCACCGACGCCCCGACCAGCAGGAAGATCAGCGAGGCGTCCGGCGCTGCAGCTTCCCAGATGGTCAGGTGGGGCGGGATGATGTCGGGATAGAACGTGATCCCGAGCCCGGCGAAGGACAGGACGAAGATCGCCAGCGCCGACAGGAACGGCCGTATCTCCTTGCCGGCGGCCAGCGACTGGAACAGGCTGAAGGCTGCCAGCGCCACCATCACCGGCACCGGTGCAACGTAGAGGAGCTGAGGGAAACCAAACCAGCGATAATAGAACTCGGCTTCCAGGAACGGCATCCACAGGCTGACGACGCCGATCAGCGCCAGCGTCCCGACCCCTGCGATCCAGGCGAAGCGCTTGGCGATGTCATGGAGTTCGCCCTCGGTCTTCATCACCAGCCAGGTGGCGCCGAGCAGCGCATAGCCGACGACGACGGCGACGCCGGTCATCAGCGAGAATGGCGTCAGCCAGTCGAACCAGCCACCGGCATAGGCGCGGCCATCGACGTCGATGCCCTGGACCAGCGTGCCGAGGGCGATGCCCTGGCTGAGTGCCGCCACGACGGAGCCGATGAAGAACGACACGTCCCACATCCAGCGGCCCCGCACCGTCTTGAAGCGGAACTCGAAGGCGACGCCCCGGAAGATCAGCGCCAGCAGCATGGCAATGATCGGTGCGTAGATCGCCGGCATAATGATCGCGTAGGCCAGCGGGAACACCGCGAACAGGCCGCCGCCGCCCAGAATCAGCCAGGTCTCGTTGCCGTCCCAGATCGGCGCCACGGTGTTCATCGCCGTATCGCGGTTCTCGTGGCGCCCCAGCAGCGGAAAGAGGATTCCCGTGCCGAGGTCGAACCCGTCCAGGATGACGTAGGCGATGACGGCAAAGGCAATGATGAATGCCCAGAGGACGGCGAGATCCATGGTCCTGTCTCCCTCAGCTCTTCGCCGGTTCGGGCGTATCGCGACCTTCGAGCGAAGGCGACGGCGTGATGCCCGCCGACCGCGTGGGCTGATGCGGCGGCGTGTCCTCCTCGAACGGTGTCGGCGCCTTCCCCATCAGGCGCAGGATGTAGAATGTTCCGGCACCGAACAGCAGGAAATAGACAACGATGAAGGCAACAAGCGAGGTGCCGACCGCTTCTGCGGCGACCGGGGAATGACTCTCGGAGGTCCGCAGCAGGCCATAGACAGTGAAAGGCTGGCGGCCGACCTCGGTGGTGATCCAGCCGGCGACGACGGCGACGAACCCCATGGGTCCCATGGCGAGCATCGCCCGCTGCAGCCACGTGCTGGAATAGAGCGAACCGCGATAGCGCTTGAACAGGGACCACAGGCCGATGCCCAGCATGGCGAAGCCGATCGCCACCATCACCCGGAAGCTCCAGAACACGATGGTGGCGTTCGGCCATTCGTCGCGCGGGAAGGCGTCGAGGCCCTGCACTTCGCCGTCGAGCGAATGGGTGAGAATGAGCGAGCCGAGATAGGGCACGTCGACGGCGTAGTCGGTGCGCCCCGTCTCCATGTTGGGGATGCCGAACAGGGTCAGCGGCATCGAGCCGTCCCTGTTGGTCTCGAAATGTCCTTCGATGGCGGCGATCTTCGCGGGCTGGTGCTCCAGCGTGTTCACGCCGTGGAAGTCGCCGGCGACGATCTGCATCGGCGCGACGAGGGTCGCCATCCAAAGGGACATCGAGAACATCAGTCGCGCATGGGCATTGCCGCGGTCGCGCAGCAGATGGAAGGCCGCAACCGCACCGACCACGAAGGCCGTGGTGAGATAGGCGGCGAGCACCATGTGGACCAGGCGGTAGGGGAAGGACGGGTTGATGACGATCGCCCACCAGTCCTCGGGTACGAACTGGCCGACATCGTTGATGCCGTAGCCTGCCGGCGTGTGCATCCAGGAATTGACCGAGAGGATCCAGAAGGCGGAAAAGCAGGTTCCAACCGCCACGACCAGGGTGGCGGCAAAGTGCAGCTTGGGGCCGACGCGCTTCTGCCCGAACAGCATGATGCCGAGGAAGCCGGCTTCGAGGAAGAAGGCCGACAGCACCTCGTAGGCCATCAGCGGGCCGAGAATCGGCCCGGTCTTGTCGGAGAATACCGACCAGTTCGTGCCGAACTGGTAGCTCATGGTGATGCCCGATACGACGCCCATGCCGAAGCTGAGCGCGAAGATCTTCACCCAGAAGTTGAAGGTCTCCATGTAGATCGCCCGGCCGGTTGCCAGGAACAGACCCTCCAGCACCGCGAGATATGAGGCGAGGCCGATCGTGAAGGCCGGAAAGATGATGTGGAAGGAGACGGTGAAGGCGAACTGGATGCGCGCCAGAAGGACCGGGTCGAAACCTTCGAACATGGCTCTGCCTTCAACTTGTTCCGTGTCTTCGATGCACCGGAGATGGTCGCCGCAGCGATGGTAGGGTAGGCCTCTGCGACCATTTTGCCAGCGCTGCAGGGCGTTTCCGCTCCGCTTTCTTCATGCCCAACTCTGCTTTGCCGTCGGCCACGACGCGCTTTCGCCGCGGCGTTCTTCTGTTATGGATGCCGCCACAGCACAAGGGAGGGGACGGCATGGATGAGAGACGATCGCTGGAGGAACTGACGGGCATCTTCGATGCGGCCGTCGCCGCGGCGCATCCCAAGAGCATGCTGGCCGCGCACCTGCCGCCGCCGCCACCCGGCCGCATCGTCGTGCTTGCCGCCGGCAAGGCCGCAGCCTCGATGGCCGCCGCCGCCGTCGCCCACTACACGCAGACCCATGGTGTTCCTGCCGAGCGCCTCGTCGGCATCGCGGTGACCCGCGACGGTTACGCCCTCCACGCAGGGCCGATCCCGGTGGTGGAGGCCGGACACCCGATGCCGAACGCCGCCGGCCTGGCGGCAACCGCGCGGGTCGTGGATCTCGCCGAATCCGCCGGAGCGGACGATCTCGTCCTGGCGCTGATCTCCGGAGGCGGCTCGGCGAACTGGCTGCTGCCGGCCGACGGTGTTTCGCTGGCCGACAAGCAGGCAGTGACGAAGGCAATGCTGCGCAGTGGCGCCGGCATCGGCGAGATCAATTGCGTGCGCAAGCATCTGTCGCGGATCAAGGGCGGCCGGCTGACCGATGCCTGCGGTGAGGCCCGGCTCGTGACGCTGGCGATCTCAGACGTGCCCGGCGACGATCCGAGCGTCATCGCCTCCGGCCCGACTGTACCGGACGCGACGACCCTGGCCGATGCACGGGCGATCATCGCCAGGCGCGCGATCGACCTGCCGGCCTCCTGCCGCGCCGCGCTCGAGGATCCGGCGAACGAGACGCCGAAGCCGGGCGATCCGGTCTTCGCCCGCGCCGAATACCGGATCGTCGCGACCCCGGCCGCGTCGATCGAGGCGGCGGCACGCGCGGCCGAACGCCTCGGCTACCGGGTGGTCAGCCTGGGGGCCGATGTGGAAGGGGAAGCGCGCGAGGTGGCGGCTGACCACGCGCGCATGGCGCTGGACGCCGCCACGGGAGACGACCGCGTGGCCATCCTGTCGGGCGGCGAGCTGACGGTGACGATCCGCGGCGAGGGTCGCGGCGGGCCGAACCAGGAATATGCGCTGGCGCTGGCGATCGCGCTTGACGGTGCTCCCGGCATCGTGGCCCTGTCGGGCGACACCGACGGCACGGACGGCGGCACCGGCCTTGCCAGCGATCCGGCCGGCGCCTTTGTCCTGCCGGGCACGCTGGCCAAGGCGGCAGCGGCCGGCATCGACGCCCCTGAAGCCCTGACGGCGAACGATTCGACCGGGTTCTTCGAGGCCATCGGCGGACTCTTCGTGCCAGGCCCCACCCACACCAATGTCAACGATTGCCGGATCATCCTGGTCGATCCGGCCGCAGCGGCGGGCGGGAGGCCGGCATGAAGCGCTCGCGCGTCAACGAGATCCTGCGGGAGGCGGATTCCTACATCCGCTCCTTCGGCTATGCCATGCCGCCATTCGCCTATCTCTCGCCGGCCGAGATGAAGGCACGCCGGGGCGAACTCGCGACCATCGTCGACCGCCGGCTGGGCTGGGACGTGACCGATTACGGCAAGGGCGACTACGACCGGCTGGGGCTGTTCCTGTTCACCGTGCGCAACGGCGACGCGGCGGACCTGAAGGCCGGCCGCGGCATGCTCTATGCCGAGAAGATCATGATCTCCCGGCAGGACCAGCTTTCGCCGATGCATCGCCACATCGTCAAAGCCGAGGACATCATCAATCGCGGTGGCGCCCGGCTGGCGCTGCAGATGCACGAGAGCGCGCCGGACGGCTCCGTCGACGAGAGCGCCGGGGTCACCGTCGTGACCGACGGCATCACCCGGCGGCTGCCTGCGGGCGGCGTCCTGACCCTGGCGCCGGGCGAGAGCGTGACGCTGCTGCCTGGCAACTGGCACGCCTTCTGGGGCGAGGGCGGCGACGTCCTGATCGGCGAGGTCTCGACGGTGAACGACGATCTCACCGACAATGTCTTTCGCGAGCCGCTCGGCCGGTTTTCCGAAATCGAGGAAGACGAGGATCCGATGCTGCTGCTGGTATCGGACTACGACAAGTGGCTCTGAACGGTCTGTAGTCCGGCTTTCGGGCAGCGCGGCGGCCGGCGCCGGGCGAAAGGGGACGCCAGCCTGTGGACAGGCGGTCGTCGCCTCGACTCCCGCCGGGGCGCGCGTGATAGGTTCGCCTCTCGTCCCCCGACGACCGGACCGCGCCGTCATGGCGGGCGGTCGCTCACGACATCGCCAGCACCGAAAGGCCTGCAATGACCGTTGCCGTCGATCTCGGCACGACCCAAACCGGCGAACCGGCGGAGCTCGACCTCGAGGAGCTGCTGTCGACGCGCCTGCTCGTCCAGGGCAATTCCGGTTCCGGCAAGTCGCATCTTCTGCGCCGCCTCCTGGAGCGCAGCGCGGACTGGGTGCAGCAGGCGGTGATCGACCCGGAAGGCGACTTCGTCTCCCTGGCCGAGCGCTATGGCCATGTCGTCGTCGATGCCAATCGCACCCCGGCGGAGCTGACGCGGATCGCGCGGCGCATCCGTGAGCATCGCGCCTCGGTGGTCCTCGATCTGGAAGGGCTCGATGCCGAGGTGCAGATGATGTGTTCGGCTGCCTTCCTGAACGGGCTGTTCGATGCCGACCGCGCGCACTGGTATCCGATGCTGATCGCCGTCGACGAGGCGCATCTCTTCGCCCCCGCCATGTCGGGCGAGCATTCCGAGGAAGCCCGGCGCGCCTCGCTGGGCGCCATGACCAATCTGATGTGCCGCGGCCGCAAGCGCGGCCTGGCCGGCGTCATCGCCACCCAGCGCCTGGCCAAGCTGGCCAAGAACGTCGCCGCCGAGGCCTCTAACTTCCTGATGGGGCGGACCTTTCTCGACATCGACATGCAGCGTGCCGCCGATCTCCTCGGCATGGACCGCCGCGCCGCCGAGCGTTTCCGCGACCTGGAGACCGGCAATTTCGTCGCGCTCGGGCCTGCCCTGTCGCGGCGGCCGATGCCGATCCGCATCGGGCCGGTGGAAACGGCGGGCCGCAGCGGGCGGCCGTCGCTGATGCCGCTGCCGGAAACGCCGCGCGAGGCGATGGAGGACCTGATCTTCACCGCCACCGAGGAGGACAAGGTCGCTGAACGCCGCGCCATGGAGCGGCCGCAGCCCCATGCGGCATCGCGGATCGAGGGCACTGCGGCTGCCATCGCCACGCGCGAGCTGCTGGAGCGCGTCGCCGCTGCCCCGTCGGTGTCGGAGCGCCACGAGCCGGTGGACGACGATCCACGCTCGCCGGAAGATCGCGCCGCCGCAGTCGACGCGATCTTCGCCGAGATGCTGCAGGACCCCGATGCCGCCTTCCGGCCGGTGCCGGTGCTCTATCAGGACTTCCTGACCCATTGCCGGCTGAAGCGTCTTCGCGGCGCCGAGACCGACATGGCGGCCTTTCGCCGTCGTCTGTCGCTGGCCCGCGCCGGGGTTTCCAGCGAGACCGACGACGAGGAATGGCAGGGTGTGGTCGATCGCGCCGGCGAACTGCCCGAGGAGATGCAGGGCGTCTTCATGATGCTGGCGCGCGCGGCGCGCGAGGAAGCCGAATGTCCCGGGGACGAAGCACTCGCCCACGCCTATGGCAGCCATTCGCCGTCGCGCGGGCGGTTTCTCCTGTCCTTCATGGCCGAGCGCGGCCTGATCACGGCGGAGGCCGATTTCCGCGGCAACCGCGTCGTCGGCATCACCGGCACGGACTGGCGGACCAGGCTGCCGCAGGTCAAGCTGGATGCGGCCGACGAGGCGCGCGCGCGGCGGGCTGCACGGCTGTCACGCGGCTGACCGGCACCCGTTCCGGCCCCGGCTAGAGCGGCACGCCGAGAAGTCGCAGGGTCCCGATCACAAAGCCGTCGTCGATCGCCAGGCTGATGGCGACCTCGAAGGCGATTGCGAGGAGTACGCTCGCCCAGACCGGCAGGCTGGTGGCCGCCAGGAAGCCTGCGACGACGAAGATCGTGTCACCGGCCGCATTGAGGATGGAATCGCCGCGATAGTCGGGCGCATCAGGCGATACGGCGAAGAGGGCGATCAGGAAGGGCGTGTTCTCCATCGCTTCCCACATCGCGCTGGAGGCGATCGCGATGACCAGCTTCGCACCGATCGACCAATGCGGCTTCATCCATGTGATGAAGCCGAACAGCGCCATGCCGAAGACGACGTGAAGCCCGGAATACCAGTCGGAGAATTGCTGGCTGTTCTCCTCCGGCGACAGGTCGCCCTGCCAGAATTCGATGTTGCCGCACGGACAGACGAGCGGGCGACCCAGGGCCGTCAGCCACGCAACCATGGCCAGGACGATCAGGAGGATGGCTACGATCTGCCCGGCCGTGGTCGCCATGAAGCCGGCGCCCGGCTGCCGGGGCGCCGAAAGGCCCGTGTCGCTCAAGGCCGGCCCGCCGGGTGGCCAGGATGGCGTGCGCGGTTGTCGCGGTCCGTCGTGGCGGCGTTGGCGTCTGGGACCGGAAGTGGCATGGATGGCATGGGGCTGAAACGTGGTAGCAGGCGGGGCGGGCGATCTTGCAGGCCCGGCGATCTGCCGGACTGGGAGACAAGGTGCCGCAATTCTGTCGACAATCAAGCAGAACCGCACGCGATTCCGCGCCGATGGCTCACTTCGCGCTGATCTGCCCACCTTACTACAGCCATCTGCAAGTCTTCGCCGTCCTCGGCGCGGAACTGGTCCGGCGCGGACACCGGGTCACCTTCGTCGTCAACGCCGGCGCAGGCACGCTCCTTGCTGCGAAGACTTCTGCGGGAATCGCTATCCGTGAGGCGGGCGAGGGCGGCCCGGACCGGCTTGCCGCGATCATCGCCCGGGCGGCGCGGCCGAACGGTCCGCTCGGCATCCTGCGTACGGTCTCCGATGCCGCCGGCCTGACCGACGAACTCTGCCGTATCGCCCCCGACATCCTGCGCGAGATCGGCGCGACCGCCATCGTCGGCGACCAGATGGAGCCGGCCGCCGGCCTCGTCGCCGACCATCTCGGCCTGCCCTTCGTTTCGGTGGCCGCCGCCCTGCCGGTGCATGCCGATCCGACCGTCCCGCTGCCCTTCCTGGGGTGGCCATACGATCCCAGCGACAAGGGGCTGAAGCGCAATCGCGGCGGCGAATGCGTCGCCAACCTGCTGATGACCTCGCAGCGGCGAAATATCGCCGGCTGGGCGGCGCGCTTCGGCCTTGCCCAGCGCGCCACGCTGGCCGACTGCCTGTCGCCCCGCGCCCAGATCTCGCAACTCGTTCCGGGATTCGACTTTCCGCGCGCGGCAGACCCGCATCGGCATGCCGTCGGGCCGATCCGCCCGCCTGACGACGGCCCGCCCAGCCTGCCGGCCGGTCTCGACGATCGGCTCGATCCGGACCGACCGCTGGTCTTCGCCTCGCTCGGCACGCTGCAGGGTCACCGCGCAGGGATATTCCGCGCGGTCGCCGGTGCCTGCCGCGATCTGGGTGCACAATGCGTCGTTGCCCATTGCGGCCGGCTGGACGGACGGCAGGCCGCGCGCATCGACGCCGATATCGTCACCGATTTCCTGCCCCAGCGGGCCATGCTCTCCCGCGCCGCGATCTGCGTCACCCATGCCGGCATGAACACGGTGCTGGATTGCCTGGAGGCAGGAGTGCCGATGCTCGCCGTTCCGATCGCCTTCGACCAGCCCGGTATCGCCGCGCGGATCGTGCACCATGGCGTCGGCGAGCGCCTGCCCCGCGTCCTTCTGTCCCGCGCCCGGATTCGCAATTCGCTTGAGCGGCTGCTGACAACGCCTAGTTTCCGCGAGGCAGCGCAACGCATCGGCCGGGACATCCGGGAATCGTCCGGGACGATGCGCGCGACGGACATCATCGAGGATGTGATCTGCGGCACGCGTGCCGGGCTCGTTGGGGAAAGCAGCATATGAACGGCGTGCAACGGCACGACAGGCTGATCGACGTGGCATTCGTCGGCGGGGGCCTCGCCAACGGCCTCGCCGCCTATCGGCTGGCCCGGTCGCGGCCAGAGCTGTCGATCCGGATTTTCGAGGCGGGCGACACCGTCGGCGGCAACCATACCTGGTCGTTCCACGCCGGCGACCTGAGCGCGGGCGAACATGAGTGGCTGGCGCCCTTCGTGGCGTGGGGCTGGGACGCATACGACGTGCGGTTTCCCCATCGACAGCGACAGATCCCCACCGGCTATCGCAGCGTTTCGTCCGACCGGTTCCGCGACGTGATCGAGGCGGAACTCGGCGAGCGGATCGAGACCGGCGCGCCGGTCCACACGCTGACGCCGACGACGATCACGCTGGAGGACGGGCGGGAGATTTCGGCCGGCTGCGTCATCGATGGCCGCGGCCATGCGCCGAGCCCGCATCTGACGCTCGGCTTCCAGAAATTCCTCGGCCAGGAGATCGAGCTCGCCGCGCCGCACGGGCTGTCGCGGCCGATCATCATGGATGCGACGGTGACGCAGGCCGACGGCTATCGCTTCGTCTACGTCCTGCCGCTGACGGCGACCCGGCTGCTGATCGAGGACACCTACTACGCCGATGGCCCGGCGCTGGCCGAGGACCGGCTGCGATCCTCGATCGCGGATTATCTCGCCCACCATGGCTGGGAAGCGAAGGCGATCATTCGCGAGGAACGCGGCGTGCTGCCGATCGCGCTGGACGGCGACATCGAGGCCTTCTGGGCGGGCAAGGGCGAAGTGCCGTCGACCGGGCTCGCGGCGGCACTGTTCCATCCGACCACCGGCTATTCGCTGCCCGACGCCGTGCGCCTGGCCGATCGCCTGGCCGGGCTGCCCGAGCTGTCGGCTGCTGGGGTCTTTGCCGCGACGCGCGCGCATTCGGTGGCGGCATGGCGCGAGCGCGGCTTCTTCCGCATGCTCAACCGCCTCCTGTTCTTCGCGGGGGTCCCGTCGCAGCGCTACGAGATCCTGCAGCATTTCCATCGCCTGCCCGACGGACTGATCGCCCGCTTCTACGCGGCAAAGCTGTCCCGGCTGGACAAGCTGCGCATCGTGACGGGACGGCCACCAGTGCCTTTCGGTAACGCACTCAAGGTGCTGGCAAGGCACCGACTGACAGGGGAACTGGCATGACCGGCACGTCCAACGGCTCAAGGGCGGGCGCCCGCACGGCCATCGTCATCGGCTCCGGTTTCGGCGGCCTGGCGCTGGCGATCCGTCTGCAGGCCTCCGGCATCCAGACGACGCTGCTGGAGAAGCGCGACAAGCCGGGCGGGCGCGCCTATGTCTACGAGGATCAGGGCTTCGTCTTCGACGCCGGCCCGACGGTGATCACCGATCCGTCGGCGCTGGATGAGTTGTTCGCTGCCGCCGGCCGGACCATGTCGGACTATGTCGAGCTTCTACCGGTCAAGCCGTTCTACCGCCTGTGCTGGGAAGACGGCTACAGCTTCGACTACGCCAACGATCAGGACGAGCTCGATCGGCAGATCCGGGCGAAGAGCCCGGCCGACGTCGAGGGCTACCGGCGCTTCCTCGCCTATTCGCGGGAGGTGTTCCACGAGGGCTACGAGAAGCTCGGCACGGTGCCGTTCCTGAATTTCCGCGACATGGTCAAGGCCGGCCCGCAGCTCGCGCGGCTGCAGGCCTGGCGCAGCGTCTATTCCAAGGTCGCGCAGTATATCCAGGACGAGCAGCTGCGGCAGGCCTTCTCCTTCCATTCGCTTCTCGTCGGCGGCAATCCCTTTGCCACCTCCTCGATCTATGCGCTCATCCATGCACTGGAGCGCGAATGGGGCGTGTGGTTTCCGCGCGGCGGTACCGGCGCGCTGGTCCGCGGCCTGGTCAAACTGTTCGAGGATATCGGCGGCCGGTTCGAGGTGTCGGCCGAGGCCGCACGCATCGAGGTGGACGGCGACAGGGCGAAGGCCGTCGTGCTGAAGGATGGACGCCGCTTCGAGGCCGACCGGATCGCCTCCAACGCCGACGTCGTCCACACCTACGGCACGCTCATGGCCGGCACGCGCCGCGGCGAGAAGGAGGCCAAGCGCCTGCGGTCGCGGCGCTTTTCCATGTCGCTCTTCGTCATCTATTTCGGCCTGCGCCGCCACCGGCCGGAGCTCCAGCATCACACGGTCTGCTTCGGACCGCGCTACCGGCCGCTGATCGACGAGATCTTCAAGGGCGGGGAACTGCCTGGCGACTTCTCGCTCTATCTGCACAGCCCCTGCGCCACCGATCCATCGCTGGCCCCGGACGGCGCGGGCAGCTATTATGTCCTCGCTCCGGTTCCGCATCTGGGCAATTCCGACATCGACTGGGAGGTCGAGGGACCGAAATACCGGGACCGGATTCTCGACTATCTAGAAGCGCGTTACATTCCCGATCTGAAGGCCGACCTCGTGACCAGCCGCATCTTCACGCCGTTCGATTTCCGCGACGAGCTCAACGCCCATGTGGGCTCGGCCTTCTCGCTGGATCCGGTGCTGACCCAGAGCGCCTGGTTCCGGCCACACAACCGCGATGCCGACATTCCCAATCTCTATTTCGTCGGGGCGGGCACCCATCCGGGCGCCGGCGTTCCGGGAGTCGTCGGCTCGGCCAAGGCGACGGCCGGCCTGATGATCGCCGATTCGAGCGCCTGAGAATGTCGGTTTCCCCACCGATCGCCTTGCCCCTCGACCCGGCGGCCCGCGCCGACCTCGCGGCCATGGCCGAGGACACGATTGCCAAGGGCTCGAAGAGCTTTGCGGCCGCGGCGAAGCTGTTCGATGCCGAGACCCGGCGCAGCGCCATGATGCTCTACGCCTGGTGCCGTCACTGCGACGACACCATCGACGGGCAGGTGATGGGCTTTGCCCGGCGGCCGCTGGCCACGCCGGCCTCGGGCGAGAAACGGCTGGCGCTGCTGGAGGCCGAGACGCTGGCGGCGCTGCGCGGCGAGCCGACCTCGCATCCGAGCTTTCGCGCGGTCGCCGACGTCGCGGCCCGTCACGGCCTGCCGCAGGAATTGCTGCTTCAGCACCTGCAGGGCTACCGGATGGACGTGGAAGAGCGGCACTATGCGACCGTCTCCGACACGCTGGCCTATTGCTACCATGTCGCCGGCTGTGTCGGCGTGATGATGAGCATGGTGATGGGGGCCGACGAGGAGACGACGCTCGACCGCGCCAGCGATCTGGGTATCGCCTTCCAGCTCACCAATATCGCGCGCGACATCGTCGAGGATGCCCGCGCCGGCCGCGTCTATCTGCCGGCCGAATGGCTGGCCGACGCCGATCTCAGGCCGGGCGATCTGGCCGATCCGCGGCAGCGGCCGGTGGTTTCGCTGGTCGCCAACCGGCTGATCGATCTGGCCGAACCCTATTACGCCTCGGCCTTCTTCGGACTTCGCGCTCTGCCGCCGCGTTCGGCCTGGGCCGTGGCGACGGCGCATGGGGTCTATCGGGAGATCGGCATGCAGGTGAAGGCGCTCGGTGCGGACGCCTGGGATGCGCGGGTGTCGACCGGGCGCCGGCAGAAGCTCGGCCATGTGGCACGCGGCGCGGCCAAGGCAGCGCTGGCGCGGCGGGGCGGCCTGCCGGCGCGCTCCGATGCGCTCTGGACCCGGCCGCGGGCCACAGCCTCGACCGACTGATCGTCCGGAGTGCCGTGCGTCCTGCAGGACGCTCCAGACCTGTACCGAGCCGTCAGCCGTCAGCCGTGGGCCGTGCCGGCGTCGCGATCCTTGCCGCGGCCGCGTTCGGCGGCGACGGTTCCCTTGCCGCGGAGCTGGGTCTTCAACTGGTCGACCGGCGGGGCATAGAGGAAGCCGAAGGACACGCAGCCATCCTTGCCCTGCACCGCATGGTGCAGCCGGTGGGCCTGGACGAGCCGCTTGGCATAACCCTTGTGCGGGATGTGGCGGAACGGCCAGCGCTGGTGCACCAGCCCGTCATGGACGATGAAGTAGAACAGCCCGTAGAGCGTGATGCCCGTCGCGATGGCGGTGACCACCGGGTAGCCAAAGCCGCCCACGACGAACAGCGCGATCGCCACCACCGCGAAGACCACGGCGTAGAGGTCGTTCTTCTCGAACAGACCCTCACGGGGCTCGTGATGGGACTCGTGCCATCCCCAGCCCCAGCCATGCATGATGTATTTGTGCGCCGCCCAGGCGAAGATTTCCATGCCCAGGAAAACCACGAAAGCGATCGCCGCCAGTACCGGCCAGTCGTCGAGTTGCATAGGGTCTGGTCCTTTCGCCTCGGCCCCTTCGGGCCTCAAGATCTAGGTCGTGCAAAAGACGCCGCGCGGCAAGTCGGAACGCCGCGGCGTTCTAGCGCACGCCGGCTTCCTGTTCGCGCAGCTGCGTCGCGGCCTGTTCCGACGCATCTGCGCCGCTACGGCCCGGCAGGGCGACGATGGCGTCGGTCAGCCGGTGCAGGCGGCTGGAGGCGCCGAACACCGCAGTCAATTCCCCATGGGCCGCCTCGACATGCCGCTCGATGCGATGCTCCACGGACGGGCGGCCCAGCATCGACACGATCGTCGACTTGCCGGCGTCCTTGTTGACGTCCTTGCCGATCATTCCGGGATTCTGTCCGCCGTCGAGGAGATCGTCGAGCAGCTGGAAGGCATGGCCGAGTTCGGTGGCAAATCCGCGCAGATGCGCGCGGGTCGTCTCGCCGGCGCCCGCGACGATGGCGCCGATCTCGACTGCGGCCAGGAAAAGCGCGCCCGTCTTGCGGCCGTTGGTGGCGGCGATCTCATGCAGCGGGCGCGCATCGCGACCGCCGCGCAGGTCGGCGAACTGGCCGCCGACGAGGCCTTCCACGCCGACGGCGCGGGTGAGCACCGTCACCGCCTCGAGCCTGGCTGCGGGCGACAGCCCCTCCACCCTGGCGAGCATCTCATAGGAGCCGGAGAGGATGGCGATGGCCGACAGGACGGCGACGTCCTCGCCGTGGGTGACATGCGTCGCCGGCCGACCACGGCGCATGGCGGCATCGTCCATGCAGGGCAGATCGTCGAGAATCAGCGAGGAGGCGTGGACCATCTCCACCGCGCAGCCGGCGTCGATGGCCACGTCGACATCGCCGCCGAGGTCGCCTGCGGCGAGCGCGGTCATCAGCGGTCGCAGGCGCTTGCCCGGGGCGAGGACGCTTTGGCGGATCGCCGCGTCGAGCCCGGTCTGGCCGGGCAGGGCTCGGGGGACCAGGAATTCCAGCCGCGCCTCGATCCTGTCGATCATGGCCGAAGCCTCGTTCCTGGAGCCGTCGATGTCATTGAACGTCATGCCGGGATGATCGCCTTCGATTCTGGCATTGTGTCACGGGTCATTGGCTACACGTAACCTAGCAACTGATGCTAACACGATCAGCGGCAAACGCGACGACCGGGGTTCGGCCGGTTTCGCAATCTGCGACGATAGGACATAGGGTCAATTGGGCATACCCAGAGACATTCCGGCGGCCGGCGACATCGCCGCACGCAAGAGCGATCATCTCGACATCGTGCTGCATCCCACGCTCGCGGCCCGGCGGGCCGACAGCGGCTTTGCGCAGATCGTCTTCGAACATGTCGCGCTGCCCGAGATTTCGCTCGCCGACATCGACCTGTCCACGCAGTTCCTCGGCCGAAGGCTCGCGGCACCGCTGCTGATCTCCTCCATGACCGGCGGACCGGAGCGGGCCGCGCGGATCAACCGGAATCTCGCCGAAGCGGCGCAGGCCCTCGGCATCGCCCTTGCGGTCGGATCGCAGCGCATCGCCATCGAGGGCCGCGCGTCGGGCGGGCTCGACCGGCAGTTGCGCGACGCGGCGCCGGACATTCCGATCCTCGCCAATGTAGGCGCCGCGCAGCTCGTGCTCGGCTACGGCCTCGCCGAGGTCCGCCGGGCCGTCGACATGATCGACGCCGACGCGCTGATCGTCCATCTGAACCCGCTCCAGGAAGCGGTGCAGTCGGGCGGCGACACGGACTGGCGCGGCGTCCTGGCGGCGATCGGCGAACTGGCGCAGACGCTGACGATCGTGGTCAAGGAGGTCGGGGCGGGCATCTCTGCAAGCGTCGCGCGGCGGCTTGTCGATGCGGGCGTCCATGCCATCGACGTTGCCGGCGCGGGCGGCACCAGCTGGGCGGCCGTCGAGGCCGAACGGTCGCCGGACGCAGCCCGGCGCGCCACGGCGCTGGCCTTTGCCGACTGGGGCATTTCCACCGCGCGGGCGATCGTCGACGTGCGGGCCGCCTGTCCCGACACCATCGTCATCGGATCGGGCGGCGTGCGCGACGGGCTGGATGCGGCCAAGGCCATCCGCCTGGGCGCCGATCTCGCGGGCCAGGCCGCCGCCTCGCTCGGCAGCGCCGACGAATCGCCGGAAGCTGCCGTGGCGCATTTCCGGCAGGTGATCGCGCAGCTGCGGATCGCCTGCTTCTGCACCGGCTCGGCGGATCTGGCCGCGCTGCGGCGCGCCGCGCTGGTCCAGCCGCCTGCCGCAGGTTTCTTCTGAGCGCTGGGATTCAGGCAGGGGAGGGCGTCGTTCCGGCCACGCCCGCTGCCGACCGCGCCCCCGCCTCGACCGCGTCGGCGGGATAGAGGCGATCGAGCAGCGGCAGATGGCTCGCGCCACGCTGCACCAGGAAATCCTTGAAGGCGATGTCGGCCGGCGCCGGGATGCGCTCCTTGCGGCTGACGGCGAACCATTGCCGGCGGATCGGCATGTGCGACACGTCGAGGATCGCCAGCCGCCCGGTCTCGACCTCGAAGGCGACGGTGTGGGCGGAGATGAAGGCGATCCCCAGCCCGGCCATCACAGCCTGCTTGATGGTCTCGTTGGAGCCCATCTCGGCCGTGCGCGTCTCCAGCGCGTCCGGATAGTCGGCAAAAAAGATCTCCAGCGAGGACCGCGTGCCGGAGCCGGGCTCGCGGATGATGATGGTCTCCTGCAGCAGCCGCTCGCGGGAAATCTCGCGCGCCCCGGCCAGGGGATGGCCCGGCGGCGCGATCATCACCAGCGGATGGTCGCCGAACACCGTCGCCTCCACGGGAAATCCGACCGGCGGGCGACCCATCAGCGCGATGTCCAGGCGATAGGAACGCAGCTCCTCCACGATCACCAGCCGGTTGCCGACGATCAGCCGGATCTCGATGTCGGGAAATTCCTGACGGAAGGCGGCAATCAGGCGCGGCGCGAAATATTTCGCCGTGGAGACCACACCGAGCCGGATCGTGCCGGACCGTACGCCCTTGATCGCCTGGATCTCGTCGGCGAGCGCCCGCAAGGTGGTCTCGATGGCGTTGGCGGCGCCGAGGACGGCGGAACCGGCGGCGGTGAGGCGCATGCCGTCATGGGTGCGGTCGAACAGGGCCAGCCCGACATCGTCCTCCAGCTGCTTGACCTGCAGGGTGACGGCCGGCGGCGTCAGACCAAGCTGGCGCGCGGCGGCGGCGATGGTACGGTGCTCGTTGATCGCCTGGATCGAGCGGAGCTGGCGCAGTGTCAGGGTTCGCATGGCTCACTGTAGGAAAACTTACTGCTGTCGTAAAGATAATGAATTTTACTTATGCGCTCGCGAAATCCAACATCCACCCATAGACGAGTGGACGGAGCCGAAGAGCTCGACGCCACTCAGGAGGAATGCATGTCATCGTCTCTCGACGCACATCTGGGATCCGAATGCGGGTCCGATCCGATCGGCCGGGAGGTGGCCGAGACCATTCGCCAGCTGTGCGCGGCCTCGGTCAAGCTTCGCAACACGATCGTCGGGGGCGGCGTCGAGGCCAGGTCCGGCGGCGGCGATACCAATGCCGGCGGTGACGTGCAGAAGCCCCTCGACATTCTCGCCGACCAGATGTTCCTCGACGCCGCCAAGGCCTCGGCCGTCGCCGTCTACGGCTCGGAAGAGCAGGACGCCGCGGTGGTGCTCGATCCGGCTGCGTCGCTGGCGCTGGCGATCGACCCGCTGGACGGCTCGTCCAACATCGATACCAACGTCTCCATCGGCACGATCTTCTCGCTGCTGCCGGTCGGCGACGAGCACAGGGCCGATCCCACGAGCGCGCTGCTGCAGCCGGGCAGCCGGCAGGTGGCCGCCGGCTTCTTCATCTACGGGCCGCAGCTCCTTCTGGTCCTGTCGGTCGGCAAGGGAACCCGGGTCTTCCTGTTCTCGCCGAGCTTCGGCGGCTTCGTCGAGCATATCGGCTCGGTGGCGATTCCCGAGGAGACCAGCGAGTTCGCCACCAACGCCGCGAATTATCGCCATTGGGACCCGCAGATCCGCAGCTACATCGACGATTGCCTGGCCGGCGAGGAAGGTCCGCGCGAGCGCAATTTCAACATGCGCTGGATCGCCTCCATGGTGGCGGACTGCTACCGCATCTTCGTGCGCGGCGGCATCTTCCTGTATCTGGGCGATGGCCGGAAAGGCTACACCGAGGGCCGCCTGCGCCTGGTGTACGAGGCCAATCCGGTTGCCTTCTGCGTCGAGCAGGCCGGCGGCGCCGCCACCGACGGGTCGAACCGCATTCTCGACATCGTGCCGGCCGACCTGCATGCCCGCACGCCGTTGGTGTTCGGCTCGAAACGGGAGGTGGAGCGCGTCGGACGATACGTCGCCGATCCGTCGGCACTCAGCGACCGCTCGCCGCTGTTCGGCAAGCGCAGCCTGTTCAGGACTTAAGAGACCGCAGTCGCCCGGCGCGAGGGAGCGTGCCGGGCAGGGGAGGAAACCGCATGTCGACCAAGCACCCGATCATCGCGATCACCGGCTCGTCAGGGGCCGGCACGACATCGGTCAAGAACATCTTCGACCAGATCTTCCGCCGCGAGCATGTCAACGCGGCCTTCATCGAGGGCGACGCGTTCCACCGCTACGATCGCCAGGCGATGAAGGACAAGATGGCCGAGGAGGAGCGGACCGGAAACCGCAACTTCTCCCATTTCAGCCCCGAGGCCAACATCCTGGAGACGCTGCAGGAGGTGTTCTCGGAATTCGGCCGCAAGGGACGCGGACAGACCCGGCACTACATCCACGACGATGCCGAGGCCAAGATCTACGGCAGCGCGCCCGGCACCTTCTCCGAGTGGAGCACGCTCGGGGAGAATTCCGACCTGCTGTTCTACGAAGGCCTGCATGGCTGCGTGAAGACCGAAACCGTCGATCTGGCGCCGCTCGCCGACCTGAAGATCGGCGTCGTGCCGGTCATCAATCTGGAGTGGATCCAGAAGATCCACCGGGACAAGGCCAGTCGGGGCTATTCGACGGATGCCGTGATGGACGTCATCCTGCGCCGCATGCCGGACTACGTGAAATACATCTGCCCGCAATTCGCGCGGACGGATATCAACTTTCAACGGGTGCCAATCGTCGATACATCCGACCCGTTCATTGCCCGCTGGATCCCGACAGCCGACGAGTCGATGATCGTGATCCGCTTTGCCAACCCGAGGGGGATCGATTTCCCCTATCTGCTGTCGATGATACACGGCAGCTTCATGTCTCGCGCAAATTCCATCGTGGCACCGGGCAACAAGCTCGACATCGCCATGCAGCTGATATTGACCCCGTTGATACTGCAACTGATGGAAAAAAAGCGCCGCGCTTCGTAGCGCGATCAATTCGGAAGGAAGATTTCATGTCCCAGACCGCCGCCCAGCCCGCGCCCGAAACGACCGACCTCAAGCCACGCGACATGGCCAACGCCATCCGGGCGCTTTCGATGGACGCTGTCCAGAAGGCCAATTCCGGCCATCCCGGCATGCCGATGGGCATGGCCGACGTCGCGACGGTGCTGTTCAAGTCGTTCCTGCGAGTCGATCCCTCGCGGCCCGAATGGCCCAATCGCGACCGCTTCATCCTGTCGAACGGTCACGGCTCGATGCTGCAATACTCGATCATGCATCTCCTCGGCTTTCCGGAAATGACGATCGAGGAAGTCGAGAACTTCCGCAAATTCGGCAGCCGCACCGCGGGCCATCCCGAATACGGCCATGCCGCCGGCATCGAGGCGACCACCGGCCCGCTCGGCCAGGGCATGACCATGGCGGTCGGCATGGCACTCGCCGAGCGGATGCTGAACCAGCGTTTCGGCGACGACCTCGTCGACCACTATACCTATGCGATTGTTGGCGACGGCTGCCTGATGGAGGGCATCAGCCACGAGGCGATCGATCTCGCCGGTCATCTGAAGCTCAACAAGCTCATCCTGCTCTGGGACGACAACAACATCACCATCGACGGTGACACCAAGCTGTCGACCTCCACCGACCAGAAGCAGCGCTTCCTAGCCAGTGGGTGGAACGTCTACGAGGTCGACGGCCACGATCCGGAAGCGCTGGAGACGGTGATCGCCGCCGCCCGCCAGAGCGACAAGCCGGCCTTCGTCGCCTGCAAGACCATCATCGGCTATGGCGCCCCGAACCTGCAGGGCACCGACAAGGTGCATGGCAACGCGCTCGGCGCCGACGAGGTCGCCGCGGCTCGCAAGCACATGGTCTGGACGTCCGAGCCCTTCGTCATTCCGGAGCCGATCACCAGGGCCTGGCATGCCGTGGCGGCCGAGGGCCGCAAGGCCCGCGAGGCCTGGGAGAAGGCCCGCGACGCTTCCCCGAAGAAGGCCGAGTTCGAGAAGCAGTATGCGACCACCTTGCCGGACAACCTCGCGATGCTGATGGCCGAGGCCCGCGCCAAGGTCGTCACCGACCAGCCGGCTGTCGCGACCCGCAAGGCGTCCGAGATGGCGCTTGAGGTGATCAACGGCGCTACCGAGGTGACGATCGGCGGATCGGCCGACCTGACGCCTTCGAATAACACCAAGACCAAGGGGCTGAAGGACATCACGCCCGGCGACTATTCCGGCCGCTACATCCATTACGGCGTCCGCGAGCACGGCATGGCGGCGGTGATGAACGGCATGGCGCTGCATGGCGGCTTCATCCCGTATGGCGGCACCTTCATGTGCTTCACCGACTATGCCCGCGGCGCGATCCGCCTGTCGGCGCTGATGGAAACCCGCGTCGTCTACGTCATGACCCACGATTCGATCGGCCTCGGCGAGGACGGCCCGACGCACCAGCCGGTCGAGCACCTGGCGATGCTGCGGGCGACACCGAACCTCCTCCTGTTCCGTCCGGCCGATGCGGTCGAGACCAACGAGGCCTGGGAGATCGCGCTGACCGAGAAGAAGCATCCGTCCGTGCTGGCGCTGTCGCGCCAGGGCGTGCCGACGGTGCGGACCGGCGACACCACCGAGAACCGGTCCCGCAAGGGCGCCTACGTCCTCAAGGAAGCGGACAGTACGCGCGACGTGACGATCCTGTCGACCGGCACGGAAGTCTCGATCGCCATGGACGCCGCCCGGCAGCTCGAGACCGAAGGCAAGAAGGTCGCCGTCGTCTCGATGCCCTGCTGGGAGCTGTTCGAGACGCAGGACGAGGCTTATCGGCAAAGCGTCCTCGGCACCGCGCCGCGGATCGCCATCGAGGCGGCCGTGCGGCTCGGCTGGGATCGCTGGATCGGCGAGAAGGGCCGATTCATCGGCATGACCGGCTTCGGCGCCTCGGCGCCCGCGCCGGAGCTGTACAGGCATTTCGGCATCACCGCGGACGCTGTCGTCGCCGCTGCCAAGGAACTGACTGCGTAACGTCTAGTCCATCGAATCTGCGCGGCGGCCATCCGGCCGCTTCGCAACCCCAGGCAAGGCGCGGGAGGCGTTGCGCCGCGGGGAAAACCATCGAACGGGAAAGCGAATATGGCCAAGATCACCCTGCGACAGCTTCTCGATCACGCCGCGGAGAACGGCTACGGCGTGCCGGCGTTCAACATCAACAACATGGAACAGGGCCTTGCGATCATGGAGGCGGCCGCCAAGAGTGACGCGCCGGTCATCATGCAGGCCTCGCGGGGCGCGCGGTCGTACGCCCGGGACATCATGCTGGAAAAGATGATGGAGGCGCTGGTGGAGATGTTTCCGCAGATCCCGGTCTGCATCCATCAGGACCATGGCAATGACGAGCAGACCTGCCTGACGGCCATCCGCCACGGCTTTACCTCGGTGATGATGGACGGCTCGCTCGAGGCCGACATGAAGACGCCGGCCTCCTACGACTACAACGTCGCGATCACCGAGCGGGTGACCCGCATGGCCCACTGGGTCGGCGCCTCGGTGGAGGGCGAACTCGGCGTGCTCGGCTCGCTGGAAAGCGGCGAGGGCGAAAAGGAGGACGGCCACGGCTTCGAGGGCAAGCTCTCGGAAGACCAGCTGCTGACCGATCCGGACCAGGCGGTGGACTTCGTGCGCCGCACCCATGTGGACGCCCTGGCGATCGCCATGGGTACCTCCCACGGCGCCTACAAGTTCACCCGCAAGCCCGATGGCGACATCCTCGCCATGAGCGTCATCGAGGAGATCCATGCCAAGCTGCCGAACACGCATCTCGTCATGCACGGCTCGTCTTCGGTTCCCGAGGAGCTGCAGGCGATCATCAACAAGTATGGCGGGAAGATGCGCGAGACCTATGGCGTGCCGGTGGACGAGATCGTCCGCGGCATCCGGCATGGGGTTCGCAAGGTCAATATCGACACCGACTGCCGGATGGCGATGACCGGCCAGTTCCGCAAGGTGGCCATGGAGAAGCCGGAAGAGTTCGATCCGCGCAAGTTCATGGTTCCGGCGATGGAGGCCCTGATGACCCTCTGCCTCGACCGCTACGAGCGCTTCGGCTGTGCCGGCCAGGCCTCCCGAATCCGCGTCCTGTCGCTTGACGACATGGCCGCCCGCTACGCCAGCGGCGAACTCGACCCGCGCATCGAAGCGCACGCCGCCGCCGCCTAGCGCAAGACGAACCCGGCCGATCGTTCGATCGGCCGGCCGGCGGACCGAAACTGACAGCCTAGCCTGAATGGGCGGCGCGAACCCCCCTCGCGCCGAACGGAGACGCTTGTCCGGAATCTGCCGGAAACGGGGACGCAACCGGGATCAACGAAGGAGGACGCAATGAATCAGGTTTCTCAGACCATCAAGGGCAAGGACCGCTACAAGTCCGGCGTCATGGAATACCGCAAGATGGGCTATTGGGAGCCCGATTACGAGCCGAAGGACACCGACATCATCGCCTGTTTCCGGATCACGCCGCAGGATGGCGTCGATCCGATCGAGGCGGCGGCGGCGGTGGCCGGCGAATCCTCGACCGCCACCTGGACCGTGGTCTGGACCGACCGGCTGACGGCGGCCGAGAAGTACCGGGCCAAGGCCTACCGGGTCGACCCGGTGCCCAACACGGACGACCAGTATTTCGCCTATATCGCCTACGATCTCGACCTGTTCGAGAACGGCTCGATCGCCAACCTGACGGCCTCGATCATCGGCAACGTTTTCGGCTTCAAGCCGCTCAAGGGCCTGCGGCTCGAGGACATGCGGCTGCCGACCGCCTATGTGAAGACGTTCCAGGGGCCGGCGACGGGCATCGTCGTGGAGCGCGAACGCCTCGACAAGTTCGGCCGGCCGCTGCTCGGCGCCACCGTGAAGCCCAAGCTGGGGCTCTCCGGCCGCAATTACGGTCGCGTCGTCTACGAGGCGCTGAAGGGCGGGCTCGACTTCACCAAGGACGACGAGAACATCAACTCGCAGCCCTTTATGGATTGGCGCGAGCGCTTTCTCTACTGCATGGAGGCGGTGAACAAGGCGCAGGCTGCCACCGGCGAGATCAAGGGCACCTATCTCAACGTCACCGCCGCGACCATGGAGGACATGTACGAGCGCGCCGAGTTCGCCAAGGACCTGGGCTCGACCATCGTCATGATCGACCTCGTCATCGGCTGGACCGCGATGCAGTCCATGGCCAAATGGGCGCGGCGCAACAACATGATCCTGCACCTGCACCGCGCCGGCCATTCGACCTATACGCGCCAGAAGACCCACGGCGTGTCGTTCCGGGTCATCGCCAAATGGGCGCGGCTTGCCGGCGTCGACCACATCCATGCCGGCACGGTCGTCGGCAAGCTGGAAGGCGATCCGGCGACGACCAAGGGCTATTACGACATCTGCCGCGACGAGTTCACCCACCAGAAGCTCGAAAACGGCATCTTCTTCGACCAACCCTGGGCCTCGCTCAACAAGATGATGCCGGTGGCCTCCGGCGGCATCCATGCCGGCCAGATGCACCAGCTGCTCGACCTCCTGGGCGAGGACACCGTCCTGCAGTTCGGCGGCGGCACGATCGGCCATCCCATGGGCATCGCCGCTGGTGCGACGGCCAACCGGGTGGCGCTGGAATGCATGGTGCTGGCCCGCAACGAGGGCCGGGACATCGTCAATGAGGGACCGGAGATCCTGCAGCAGGCGGCACGGAGCTGCACGCCGCTGCAGCAGGCGCTCGAGACGTGGAAGGACGTGACCTTCAACTACACCTCGACCGATTCCCCCGACTACGCGGTGACGGCGACGGCTTCGGCCTGAACTGATGCCGCGAATGGACGGGGCGAGCCTCCCACGCCCCGTCCTCCCGTTCCACCAACCGGCCGACCCAACCCGCGAGGCACCGCGCGCCGAAACCCGAAGAGGAAGATTTGCGATGCGTATCACCCAAGGGGCATTCTCGTTCCTGCCCGATCTCACCGACGAGCAGATCACCGCGCAGATCCAGTATTGCCTGGACAATGGCTGGGCGGTGAATCTGGAACACACGGACGACCCGCATCCGCGCAACACCTATTGGGAGATGTGGGGACACCCGATGTTCGATATCGCCGACGCGGCCGGGGTGATGATGGAGTTCGCCGAGTGCCGCAAGGTCTATGGCGACCGCTACATCCGCATGTCGGCCTTCGATTCCACCCATGGATGGGAGTCGGTGAAGCTGTCCTTCATCGTCAATCGCCCGGCCCATGAGCCCGGCTTCCGGCTACGGCGCTCGGAAACCGAGGGCCGGACCATCCGCTACACGACGGAATCCTACGCCACCGACAAGCCGGAAGGCGAGCGCTACGCGGACTAGATGCCATTCCTCTCCCCGTCGGGGAGAGGGTGGATACGAGCGTGAGCGAGCAGACGGGTGAGGGCCTGCAGGCAACAAAGGAGACCCCTCATCCGGCCGCCTCTTCGCGCCGGCCACGTTTTCTCCAAGGGGAGAAGAATGGCGCTCGCGCCTAGAGAGGGTTCACCTCGCGTTGATCAGAGGAGCAAGACAGTGGACGCAGACCCGACGGCAGACGCCACCCAGAGCGAAGAGACGCCCACCGCCATCGACCTGCGGCAGGAATATCGCGATGCCGGCGTGGCGGACGTGCTGGACGAACTCGACCGCGAACTGGTGGGCCTGGCGCCGGTCAAGAAGCGCATCCGGGAGACGGCGGCGCTGCTCCTGGTCGAGCGGGCCCGCAAGCGCCTGGGCCTCGCCCACGACACGCCGACGCTGCACATGAGCTTCACCGGCAATCCCGGCACCGGCAAGACCACGGTGGCCATGAAGATGGCGAACCTCCTCCATCGCCTTGGCTATATCCGCAAGGGCCATCTGGTCTCGGTGACCCGCGACGACCTGGTCGGCCAGTATATCGGCCATACCGCGCCGAAGACCCGCGACATCCTGAAGAAGGCGATGGGCGGCGTGCTGTTCATCGACGAGGCCTATTATCTCTATCGTCCGGAGAACGAGCGCGACTACGGGCAGGAGGCGATCGAGATCCTGCTGCAGGTGATGGAGAACCAGCGCGACGATCTGGTCGTGATCCTGGCCGGCTATGCCGACCGGATGGACAAGTTCTTCGAGTCCAATCCGGGCTTCCGGTCGCGCATCGCCCACCACATCGACTTTCCCGACTACTCCGACTCCGAATTGCTGCAGATCTCGATGGGCATGCTGGAGCGCCAGAACTATCACCTGGCCGACGAGGCTAGGTCTGTCCTCGCCCGCTACATCGAGCGGCGGCGGACGCAGCCGCATTTCGCCAATGCCCGCTCGATCCGCAACGCCCTCGACCGGGCGCGGCTGCGCCAGGCCAACCGGCTGTTCGAACAGGACGGCGGGCCCTTGAACGCGGAGGCGCTTTCGCGCATCGAAGCGTCGGACATCGCCGCCAGCCGCGTGTTTGCCGGCGCCAACCCGGAGCTGGCCTCGGCGCCGGACTGAACAGGCAGGAGACCCAGAATGGCCAAGCCCGTCATCATCGCCCCGTCGATCCTCTCGGCCGATTTCGCGCGCCTCGGCGAGGAGGTCGCGGCCGTCGACCAGGCCGGGGCCGACTGGATCCATCTCGACGTGATGGACGGGCATTTCGTGCCGAACATCACCTTCGGCCCGCCGGTCATCAAGGCAGTGCGCGGCGCCTCGCGGAAGATCTTCGACTGCCACCTGATGATCGAGCCCTGCGATGCGTATCTGGAGGCCTTCGCCGAGGCGGGCTGCGACATTATCACGGTCCATGCCGAGGCGACGCGGCATCTCGACCGCTCGCTCCAGGCGATCCGCAATCTCGGCAAGAAGGCCGGCGTCTCGCTCAATCCCTCCACGCCGGAGGACGTGATCGCCTATGTGCTCGACCGCCTCGACCTGGTGCTGCTGATGACCGTCAATCCGGGCTTCGGTGGCCAGGCCTTCATTCCGTCGGTGGTGGAGAAGGTCCGGCGGGTCAAGGCGATGATCGGCGACCGGGACATCCACATCGAGATCGACGGCGGCGTGACGCCGGATACCGCCCCGCTGGTGGTGGAGGCCGGCGCGGACGTGCTCGTCGCCGGATCGGCGGTGTTCAAGGGCGGCACGCCCGAGGCCTATCGCGCCAACATCACGGCCATCCGCGAGGCCGGGACACGGGCGCTGGCCGCCGCCTGACGAACTTCGGAGCCATGGCCGCCAAGGCCCGTTTGCAACTTCGGTCGTCCTTAGCCGTCGAGGAAATCTGGCTGGGCCGCCGGCGGAACCGGCAGGAAAATTCTCTCGTTCCTCCTCCGTCAACTTTTCCGACGGAGGAGGGAGAGATGCCTGTTCAGACGCTGGATTCCCGGGCAAGGCGCGCACGGCACTGGGCTCGGGACGTCGATGTGACCGAAATCCTGCAGGTCGACATTGCCAGCCGCGAGATCACGGTGCGCGACGCAGCCGGGCCGCGCACCATCCCGGTCCGCGAAGGCTTCTTCATGCGCGCGATTCCGCGGCCGGGCGACTGCCTGATCACCTATGCCGACGGTCACATGTCCCATGCGCGCACATGGCCGAAAGCGATCGCCAACTCCAACGCCGCGCCGTCTTCGACGCAGACCGGGCACGCCGCCAGCGTCTGACCTTGCGGTCAGGCGGTCCCGCCGGAGACGGATGCGCTCTGACTGCCTAGACGAGCTGGCCCGGATAGTTCGGGCTCTCGCGGGTGATCGTCACGTCATGGGCGTGGCTTTCGCGCAGGCCCGCATTGGAGATGCGCACGAAGGTCGCTTCGCGGCGGAAATCTTCCAGGGTCGCCGAACCGACATAGCCCATCGCCGCCCGCAGGCCGCCGGTGAGCTGGTGCAGCACCGCTGCCACCTGGCCCTTGTAGGCCACCTGACCTTCGATGCCTTCCGGCACCAGCTTCAGCGTATCGCGGACTTCCGCCTGGAAGTAGCGGTCGGCGGAGCCGCGCGCCATCGCGCCGACCGAGCCCATGCCGCGATAGGCTTTGTACGACCGGCCCTGATGCAGATAGATCTCGCCGGGGCTCTCGTCGGTTCCCGCCAGCAGCGAGCCGATCATCGCCGCCGATGCGCCGGCCGCCAGAGCCTTAGCGAGGTCACCGGAGAACTTGATGCCGCCATCGGCGATGACCGGGATGCCGGCCTTGTCGGCCTCTTCCGCCGCACCCATGATCGCCGAGAGCTGCGGCATGCCGACGCCCGCCACGATGCGGGTGGTGCAGATGGAGCCCGGCCCGATGCCGACCTTGACGCCGTCGGCGCCCGCGTCGATCAGCGCCTTGGTGCCGTCGGGGGTCGCCACGTTGCCGGCAAGGATCTGCACCTGGTTCGACATGCGCTTCACCCGCGCGACGGCGTCCAGCACCTTCTGGGAATGGCCGTGCGCCGTGTCGATGACGAGGAGGTCGATGCCGGCGTCGATCAGCCGCTCGGCGCGTTCGAAACCGTCGTCGCCGACGCTGGTGGCGGCTGCCGCGAGCAACCGGCCGTGAGCGTCCTTGGATGCGCTCGGATTGAGCTGGGTCTTCTCGATGTCCTTGACGGTGATCAGCCCGATGCAATGCTGGTTGTCGTCGACGACCACCAGCTTCTCGATGCGGTGGTGGTGCAGGAGACGCTTGGCTTCGTCCTGGTCGACATTGTCGCGGACGGTGATCAGCCGGTCCTTGGTCATCAGCTCGTGGATCGGCTGACGGTCGTCGGAGGCAAAGCGCACGTCGCGATTCGTCAGGATGCCGACGAGCCGGCCGCGATTCTGGCCGCCGGAGCCGCCATTCTCGACGACCGGGATGCCGGAGATATGGTGCAGGTTCATCAGCGCGCGGGCGTCGCCGAGCGTCGCGTCCGGTCCGATCGTCACCGGATTGACGACCATGCCGCTCTCGAACTTCTTGACCTGCCGTACTTCCTCGGCCTGCTCGACCGGCGTCAGATTGCGGTGGATGACGCCGATGCCGCCGGCCTGCGCCATGGCGATGGCGAGACGCGCCTCGGTAACGGTGTCCATCGCCGCCGACAGGATCGGTATGTTGAGCTTCAGCGTGCGGGTGATCGCGGTGCGCACGTCGACCTGGCCCGGCATGACTTCCGAATGCCCCGGCTGCAGCAGCACGTCGTCGAAGGTCAGCGCTGTGATGCCGGTTGCGGTCTCGATGATGCGGGCCATGCCAGTCCTCTTGAACGATGCGTCCGCCGGCAGGAGCGCGAGTCGGCGGGAGAAGGATTGGCAAGGGCTGCTAGCATGCCAACATGACATTGGAAAGCGCGCGCCCTTGTCGTCCCGTCGCGGTCGCTTGACGCATTCGGCGACCTCTGGAAGGTCTCCGGGTGGTCGGGTGAGAGTCGGTATCGCGTGTACATCGCCGACAGACGGTTCAGGGCGCTAGGACCGGCATCCTCATGATTGCCGCGTTGGGGGCAGAGGCGATTGCGGCGACGTGCGAGAGCTACGGCAGTTGCCGCGAGGCCGCCGTGGAATGGTGCGCCGGCCAGCATCTCGCGCTGATCGCGGTCTCCGCGGACGTGTCGCCTGTCGTTGGACGAGCCCTTCGTCGGGAGGGCAGGGCCGATGACGGCCCCGCTCCATGTACCTGAACGCGGCGCCGATCAGGCGTCGGCTTCGACATCCAGCTGATAGGTCTCCGGAATGAACCGGTAGCCGCCGCCTTCGAGCTTCTCGGCATAGCCGATCGCCGGGAAGGGCATGTGATAGCCGATGAAGGGGATGCGCTCCTCGGCGACGCGGTCGAAGACACGCCTGCGGGTCGCGGCGGCCGCAGCCTTGTCCATGTCGAACCGCACTTCCCACTCCGGCTTCTGCAGCGAGGCGACGAAGTGATTGGCGGTATCGGCGGTCAGCCAAAGCCGCTGCCCGCCCGAAGCAACCTCGAAGATCATGTGGCCGGGCGAGTGGCCGAAGGCCTCCATCGCGGTAATGCCGGACACGACTTCGTCACCCTCTGCCACGAAGCTCATCTTGTCCTTCAGCGGCACGACCATCTGTTCGACCAGCCTGGCATTGCCGGCGCGGTCGCCGTTCATGGCCTCCTGCGACGTCCACCAGTCGAACTCCGTCTGCCCCGCCACGTAGCGGGCATTGCCGAAAGTCGGCTCGCCGCCGGTCATCAGTCCCTGGATGTGGTCGCCGTGGAAGTGGGTCAGCACCACGATGGTCACGTCGTCCGGACTGTAGCCGGCCTCGGCCATCCGCTCGACCAGCTTGCCGAAGCCGTTTTCCCTGCCGGATTCGCCGAAGCCGGTGTCGAACAGGACCAGATTGTCGTCGAGCTCGACGAGCACCGGCGTGAAGCCGTTCACGAACTGGTTTTCCGGCAGATAGTTCGCGCGCATCAGCTCGGCCATCGCTTCCTGGCTCTGGTCCGCACCGAAGGTCGGGTAGGGGCCTTCGCCGGGGCGCATCCCGTCCAGGATCGTGGTGATGCGGGCATCGCCGATTTCCACCCGGTGCCAGCCGGGCGAGGGCATCCGGGCCCGTTCGCTCGCGGCCTCGGCGGCCGTCGACGTGTCCTGGGCGGAGGCCGAGCGGCCCTGCAGGAGGCCGGTCACCGCCGCGCCACCGGCGGCGGCCAGTTGCAGCGCGGTGCGGCGGCTGAAGGTGGATCGTCCGTCGGTCTCGTTGCTCATGAATACCTCGTATTGCTGTGGAAGATCGGGGTGATGTTTCGTGCGCGAGAGCAACTGGCATCTGTACCCCGACAGGCAACCTTGTGCACGGCTTGTTGAAGATGGATCCGGCCGCGACCTCCCATTTCCGCCGATCCTGCCCTATCTCCTGGGCGGATTACCCAGCCCGCCTTACCGCACATCCGGGGTCAACAGTTGAACCGCATCGTTCCGGTCGTGCTCGCCGTCGCACTGTTCATGGAGAACATGGACTCCACGGTGATCGCCACCTCGCTTCCGGCGATCGCCGCCGACATCGGCACGAGCCCGATCGCGCTGAAGCTCGCCTTGACGAGCTATTACGTGGCGCTGGGGGTGTTCATCCCGATTTCCGGGCGGATCGCCGACCATTGGGGGCCCAAGCTCGTCTTCCGGCTCGCCATCGCTGTCTTCGTCGTCGGCTCGCTGGCCTGCGCCATGGCGGATTCGCTCGGCGGTTTCGTCGTCGCCCGCTTCGTCCAGGGCATGGGCGGCGCGATGATGACGCCGGTGGGGCGGCTTCTCCTGGTGCGGGCGGTGCCGAAATCCGACCTGGTCAGCGCCATGGCCTGGTTCACCATTCCGGCCCTGATCGGCCCCCTGATCGGACCGCCCGTCGGCGGCGCCATCGCCACCTACGCGGACTGGCGCTGGATCTTCCTGATCAACCTGCCGATCGGGATCGCCGGCATCCTTCTGGCGACGCGCTACCTGCCGAAGGTCGACCGGGTCGCCGGCGTGCATTTCGACTGGCCGGGCTTCGCCCTTTCGGGCTTTGCCTGCGCCGGTATCGTCTTCGGCTTCTCTGTGGTCTCGCTGCCGGCCCTGCCGCCGGCGGTCGGCGTCGGCATGGCGCTCGCCGGCGCGGTCTCCGCGGGGCTGTTCGTGCGCCATGCCCGCCGCGTCGAGCAGCCGGTGCTGCGCCTGGAGTTGTTGCGGATTCCGACGCTGCGCGCGGCGGTCACCGGTGGCACGCTGTTTCGCATCGGCTCGGGCGCGGTGCCGTTCCTGTTGCCGCTGATGCTGCAGCTCGGCTTCGGCTACACGCCGCTGCAGTCCGGTCTGGTCACCTGTGTCGCCATCGGCGGCGCCATGGGGATGAAACTCCTGGCCAAGCCGATCCTCAAGCGCTTCGGGTTCCGCACCACCCTGATCGTGACGACGATCGTCGGCGGATTGCTGACGGCGGCGCTCGGCTTCTATCGTCCCGACGCGCCGATCGCGGTGCTCCTGATGGTGCTGCTCGTCGGCGGCTTCTTCCGCTCGCTGTTCTTCACCTCGATCAACGCGCTGGCCTTCGCCGACGTGCCGCGTCAGGCGACCGGCGACGCGACGGCGATGATGGGGGCGTTGCAGCAGGTGGCGATCGCGACCGGCGTGGCGCTGGCAGGGGCTGTCCTGGAAATCGGCATGGTGGTGTCCGGCCGCGACGCCGCCAGCCCGGCCGACTTTTCCGCGGCCTTCCTCGTCGTCGGGCTCGTCACGGTGTCGGCCGCCGTCGCCTTCGTGCCGATGACGCGGGCGGCGGGCGGCGAGGTCTCCGGGCGCCGCGTCCCGGCGGAGTAGGGGCGCGGGGGATCCCAACGCTTCGGGCGGACGGGAACCGCCTGCGCGCCCCGCCTCAGCCGAGCGGGCCGGCGTCCTCGTCGGCCTGGTCGTGGATCCGGGGATCCTCGGCCGCGTCGGCCAGCTCCTCGATCTCGGCCCGCTTGCCCTTGAAGCTCTTGGCGAGGATGTAGAGTTCGACCGATCCTTCGCGCGAGGCGGGCGGCTTGACGTGGTGGACGCTGACGAAATGCCGCTTGAGCAGCGTCAGGAGTTCGCGCTCGGTTCCGCCCTGGAAGGTCTTGGCGAGGAAATGCCCGCCCGGCTTCAGGGTGCGGATGGCGAAGTCCGCCGCGACGTCGCAGAGATGCATGGTGCGGATATGGTCGGTCGGGCGATGGCCGGTGGTGGGCGCGGCCAGGTCTGACAGGACGATGTCCGGCGCGTCGCCCAGGGTCTCCATCAGCTTGTCGGGCGCCGCATCGTCGAGAAAGTCCATGAGCAGGATGGTCGCGCCGGGGACCGGCTCGACGGTCAGATAGTCGATGCCGACGACGCGCACGTCCTCTGCCGACGATCCCGTGCGCTCCACCGCCACCTGGCACCAGCCGCCCGGCGCCGCGCCCAGGTCGACGATCCGGTGGCCGGGCTTGAGCAGCTTGTAGCGGTCGTCCATCTCGATCAGCTTGTAGGCCGCGCGCGAACGGTAGCCATCGGCCTTGGCGCGCCGGACATAGGGATCGTTGAGCTGGCGCTCGAGCCAGCGCCGGGACGAAACCTTGAGCCCGCGCTTCTTCTTGACCCTGACGGTCATGCCTCGACTGTCGCTGCGTCCGCCGGTCATGTCGCGTTGTTCCTTGTCGTATCCCTGCGGCGCCAGACGCCGTCAGCGACCATCATTTCCATCAGAAGGCCCTCGCGCAGGCCGCGGTCGGCCACCCGAAGGGTTGGGGCCGGCCAGACCCTGCGGATCGCCTGCAGGATCGCGCAGCCCGCCAGTACCAGATCGGCGCGATCGCTGCCGATGCAAGGGTTGGCGATGCGCTCCTCGAAGCTCCAGCCGGCGATGCGCGCGACCAGCTCGTCGGCCTCCAGATCGGTCAGCCAGAGCCCGTCGACCTGGCGCCGGTCGTAGCGCTCGAGCTTCAGATGCACGCCGGCCAGGGTGGTGACCGTGCCGGAGGTGCCCAGGAGATGGAAGCGATCGGTGCCGACCAGCGAGCCGAGCTTGTCGCGGCCGGCAAAGCCGTGGATCATCTCCACGGTCTCCGAAATCATCGTCTCGAAGATCTCGGGCGTCACGTCGCGGCCGCCATGGCGCTCGGCCAGCGTCACCACGCCGACCGGCAGCGAGGTCCAGGCGACGATCTGCTTGGACAGGCGGCGGGTGTCGCGGCCGCGCAGGTCGAGCAGGGCGATCTCCGACGAGCCGCCGCCGATGTCGAACAGCACCGCCCCGCGGGCCGAGCGCTCGATCAGCGACCCGCATCCGGACACGGCCAGCCGCGCCTCGGTCTCGCGGGTGACGATTTCCAGTTCCAGCCCGGTCTCGCGCGCCACTTCCTCGATGAATTCGGCGCCGTTGGCCGCGGCCCGGCAGGCCTCCGTGGCGATCAGGCGGCAGCGCACGACGTCGCGGGCCGACAGCTTCTGGGCGCAGATCGACAGCGCGGCGATCGCCCGGTCCATGGCACCGCGCGACAGGCTGCCGGTGCGACTGAGACCTTCGCCGAGGCGCACGATGCGCGAGAAGGCGTCGATGACCCGGAATTGCCCCGGCCGCGTCGGGATGGCGATCAGCAGCCGGCAATTGTTGGTGCCGAGATCAAGGGCGGCATAGACCGGCGCACGACGCACCGGTGCGGGCGCGTCTGCGGACGGGCTGGCATGGGCCTGGCGATCGGCCGCCGCTGGCGGGGAGGCGGCGTCCGCGCGCAGCTGGGACGACCCGGACTCCGCCACGACCGGCGCGGCCTGTTCGCCGGCTGCGGCGAAGCGGCGCGAGCGCCGGCGGCGCTGCTTCCTGGCGCCGCGCGGGCGCGCGTTGTCGCCGGCAGGGGCTTGGGCGCTTTCCTGCTCGGGCGCTGCGCTGCGGACTGCCGGTTCGGCGGAGGCAGCCGCGTTCTTCGCGGATTTGCGCCGCCGGCGTCGCTTGCGCTTGGTCAGCGGCGCGCCGTCGACGGGCTCGGGCGCATCGGCGCGCGCGGTCGGCGCCGACCCGATGTCAGGTTTGTGGTTCTTCGTCCGGTCCGTAGGCTCGCCCGTCGCCGCCCTGTCACGGGAAGGAGGCCGCCGCGCGGACCCGTCGCGGGACGCGTCCTGCGACGGCACGGGCCGTTGATCCACTCTGTTGGACCAGCCATCTCCCTCGTCGGCGCCTTGGCGGTCATGGCCTGCGGGCGCAGTCCGCCCGTTCAAGGCGTCCGACGTGCCGCCCTCCTGGCTGCGCGGGTTCTCCGCGCCCGGATTGTCGTCGCGCGGGACGTTACGCCCGGGTCCTGCGGCATCGGCGCTGGCACCTGCCGGCCGCTGAGACGACGCCATGCGTCCCGTGCCCGATGCGGCATCGGGCGAAGGGGTGTCCGCATGCGGACGATAGGCCGGGGCTCCGGGCCGTCCGGCTGGAATCAACGATGGACGCTTTCTCCCACCGATTTCATGGTCACTCACACTGTCTCTCCGGCGCCGCGCTCTGTCGGGCAGCGCCTCAGTTTGCTGGGTTGGGCCGAGTGTACCAACCCCGGGAGCAGGCGCAAGGGTCGCCGCCGCGATGGGCATCGCCGACGGGCCGGCCCCTTGCGGCACCGCCTTGGTGGCCGGGCCCGCAGGCGGCGCGCGAATTTTTCCCCGGCAAGGGTTCACAGCCGCCCCTCGCATGGGTATATGGGGGGCGTCACGCCGGAGCGACGCTCGGCTGGCCGTTGGGGAATAGGTTAACGGTAGACCCACGGACTCTGACTCCGTTAGTCCTGGTTCGAATCCAGGTTCCCCAGCCACTCAAATCCACTCAAAACTCTGAAAAGCCTAGGGTTTCCCGACCTTGCGCGAGCCCGCGGTCTTGCGGCTCGTGGCCCGGAGCGGGGCCTTTCAGGCTGGAATCCGATACAGGTGCTGGATATGCAGTGGATATGGCATATCCACTGGAGTCGTCCCCATGCCCACTGTCGAGATGAAATTCGGCCCTACCGCTATGAAGCGCGCCTTGGCTGAGTCGGATGGGCGGCATCCATCGAATGCGCCGCTGGGTAACTGCTCAGGTGGCTGGCATCAGAGGGTCTGAGCAGCGGGTGCGAAGAGCGTAGCAGCGATGTCGCGGATGGCGCCGAAGGCGGTCTGTCCTGCGATGCGAGCGGTGCT
>NZ_JAZHLI010000140.1:0-4072 GCF_036549475.1 Aurantimonas sp. A2-1-M11
AAAACACCGGAAATCAATCGGGTCAGGATCGGTTTCCGGCATTCTCCAATACTTCAAACCCGATGGGAATCCCTGAAGCACAGGGCATCCAAGGGTTTTTCAGGGCGAACCAACGAGCGCGTCCGACGTTGCCCCTCTTTGACGCGATAGGAAACCTGGATGGCTCGTAACGCTCTACTCATTGGCGGGGGCCTCCTGGCAGCCACTGCGGCCGCCGTGGTCCTTCGTACCTGGCAAGCCGAGCGTCAGAACCCGCCTCTCGGAAAGTTCGTTGAGGTTGACGGGGTCCGCTTGCACTACGTCGAGCGAGGGTCCGGCGACCCTCTGGTCCTCCTGCATGGTAACAGCAGCCTCATACAGGACTTTCTGACGAGCGACCTGGTGCGACTGGCGGCGCAAACCAAACGCGTGATCATCTTCGACCGACCCGGGTACGGATACAGTGATCGACCCCGCCGGTCCAAGTGGACTCCCAGGGCGCAGGCTGACCTCTTCGACGCCGCCTTAAAGCGGATTGGCGTGGACCGAGCCAATGTTCTCGGCCACTCATGGGGAACCTTGGTTGCGGTGCAGTGGGCTCTACGTCATCCTGAAAGCATCAGCGGCTTGACACTTGTTGCGGGCTACTACTTCCCGACGGCAAGGGTCGATGCAATGCTCGCCGGGGGGGCGGCGGTCCCGCTCATCGGCGACCTCATGCGTTACACGGTATCCCCCGTTTGGGGTCGACTGACCTGGCCGCTTTTCTTGCGCGCGCTGTTTGGCCCTTCAAAGACTTCACAGCACTTTGCGGGGGTCCCGCGGAGCTTCATCCTTTCGCCCCTTTCCATCCGCGCAGCAGCCGAGGAAGGGGCGATCATGGTTCCCAGCGTTTCGGAAGTCCGGAACCGGTATGCCGAGCTCAAGTTGCCCGTGACGATTATCGCAGGAGACGCAGATCGTATCGTCAGCATGAAGGATCAATCGGAGCGGCTGCACCGAACGATTCCGGGTAGCAGGCTAGTTGTCGTCCCGGACGTCGGGCACATGGTGCACCACATCGAGCCCCGTACGGTGATCGGCGCGATTACGAGCAACGCATAGCAATTAGATCCGGCACGGCTTATCCGCTCCAACCCAAAGCTGAAATTTACACGGGATTAGCAGGTTTCTCGAATTTTTTCTGACGAAATCTCGTTTATATCGACAATAGTATTTGGATTTTGACGAATTGGAGAATATAACTTGTAGTTATACTCTAGACAATTAAAAGGGAATCGAAGCGGGGATGTCTTTTCCCTAGCGGCATATGATGCTACGATCATGTTCGCTCGGAGTTGTGCGATGTCCTATATCGACTGGGCCTTGAAGGGACCGAAAATCGCTGCGTGCAGTTGCGATTATGGGTGTCCTTGTGAATTTAACGGCAAGCCGACAGAGGGCCTCTGCGAGGGGCTCGAATGCATGCTAATCGAGGACGGATGGTTCGGCAATCTGCGACTGGACGGCCTCAAGGTCGCGGCAGTCTACCGCTGGCCGGGGCCAGTGCATGAAGGCGGCGGTATCGTCCAGGGCTTCATCGACAGCAATGCCACGCCGAAACAGGCGGAGGCGCTCGCCACGATTCTCAATGGCGGCGAACAGGAGCCGACCACCGTCTTCAATATCTATGGCGCGACTATTTCGAAGGAATTGGCTCCGGTCTCCGCCCCGATCGCGTTCGATAGCAACATCGAGGCGCGAACCGGCTGGTTCCGTATCGAGGGTCATTTGACGCTCGTACTGGAGCCGATCCGCAATCCCGTGACAGGGCTGGCGCATCGCGCCCGCATCGTCTTGCCCGAAGGCTTTGAATTCCGCGAGGCGGAAGTTGCGAGCGGGACATTTACCAGCGATGGCGAAATCCTCATGCACAGACAAAGCCGCTACGGCGCGCTCTGGAATGCCGCGTACGGGCCGCACGGCATCATCGACGCGTAAGGCCCTGGCCGAACCGAAAGGACGCTGTCATGACGCCTTGGGAGATCGAAGGGGTGGAACTGGTCAACTGCAACTGTGCGTATGGCTGCCCCTGCCAGTTCAATGCCTTGCCAACACACGGACATTGCCAGGCAAACGGTGCAATCGACATACGGCGGGGGCACCATGGAAGGATCAACCTCGATGGGACGCGCATCGCCTTCATATTTCAATGGCCCGGGGCCATTCACGAGGGCGGCGGAAGGTGTCAGCCGATCGTCGATGAACGCGCCGATGACGATCAACGGCAGGCGTTGTTGACGATCATGTCCGGCGAGGATTCGGAGCCGGGCAGAACCATGTTCAATGTCTTTGCATCTACCTTGATCGAACTTTTCGAGCCCGCTTATCGCAGGATCGACATGGAAGTTGACGTCGACGCCCGTCGCGGAAAAATCTACGTCGACGGTTTCATGGATATTACGGGTGAGCCAATCCGCAATGTCGTGACCGGGCAGGAACATCGGGCTCGGATCGACCTGCCCGAAGGTTTCGAATACTCGCTCGCGGAAATCGGCACCGCCTCTTCGAAGACGCGGGGACCGATCGCGTTCGATCTCGAAAACTCATATGGCCAGTTTGCACGACTACATCTCACCGGGCAGGGGCCCATCAGGATCTGACGTGACCGACGCGTTGCCTGGAATGTCAGCGGTCGAGGCACTGATCCGGCGTGACCGTCTGATCATGACTTCGGGCCTGTTTACTCTCGCCGTCCTGGCTTGGGCGTGGCTCTTCGTCGGCGCCGGCACGGGCATGGACATCCGAATGATGAGTCGGCCCGAGATCTTTCCCGGTGGCGAGGACGGGAGGATGATGCTGCCGGCTGCACCTTGGTCGGCGGCAACATGGCTAGTGGTCACCGGCATGTGGTGGGTCATGATGGTCGCCATGATGACGCCAAGCATTGCACCGATGGTATTGCTCCACGCCCGCGTCAGTCGGCACGCTCAGACGAAGGGGCAAATGACCGCCGGCGCGGTGCCTTCAGGCGTTTTCCTGGGAGGCTACCTTCTGGTGTGGCTGGCCTTCTCACTGGTTGCTACCGCTCTGCAGTTCGCGGCCGAACAGATCGGGCTTTTGTCCCAGACGATGATGTGGTCGGTGAATGTCTGGCTGACGGCCGGCCTGTTAGTCGCTGCCGGCCTATACCAGTTGTCGCCGGTCAAGCGGGTCTGTCTCGAACATTGCCGTTCCCCAGTGGAGTTCCTGTCGCGGCATTGGCGCGCGGGGCGCGCAGGAGCGTTTCGCATGGGGGTGGAACACGGCGCTTATTGTCTCGGCTGCTGCTGGACCCTGATGACGCTCCTGTTCGTCGGCGGCATCATGAATGTCTACTGGATCGCGGGCCTGGCAATCGTCGTCCTACTCGAAAAGCTGCTCCCTGGTGGCGACAGGCTCGCGCTGGGGCTAGGACTGACATTCATCGCCACTGGAACATGGTTGGCGTTCAACGCTGTTTGATCGACTGGATCATTTTACCGGCGTTGGCCTCTGAAACTCCAGATAATGTGTGTTCCTCGAATGTTATGATCGCTGCCTCGGAAGGGGAGGCGGCGACAACACGCAAAGTCGATCTGCGTGGCTTGTCTGGGCAGCATAATCATCATCGGGGCTGCGTCAGATACAATTTGCGCGCCGATTGACATTCGTTAATCCAGTTGTCGAATCTCCTCTCGTGTCGCCAGGCGGATGACATCATCAGCCAGTCGTTCCGGGAAAGCCCTATCGTAATAGCTGATTGGAAATTCCCAAAATGGCGGATCGATGGCTGTTTGAGGATCGACTGAAAATAGCATGATAGGGATTCGCCTGCGCTGCAGCACTTGCCCGGAAAGCCGCAAGTAGTGGGTTTGGGTGCTGATGCCGATCACTGCGACATCGTAGGATCGTCGCAGCAGATAATCAAAGCGCCCCGGAAGCGAAATGCAATCGGAGGCAATGTTGCGGGACAGCAATACGTGGGACTATCCGAAACTCTGTGTATCTGACCGGTTCCATGCGGCTTCAGATACGTTCAGGCGTCAAAGCGCCCAGCGAACAGTATGGCCAGCTGGTTGCGTGCAGCAACCCA
>NZ_JAZHLI010000141.1:0-4039 GCF_036549475.1 Aurantimonas sp. A2-1-M11
ATGCAGAAGGACGGCTCAAAGGAATCCTTGAAGGGGAAATTCCAAAGGGCAGGCTGGGACAATGCATTCCTCTCTCGCCTGCTCAGCCTGTTCTGAAATGCGATTGCCCTGCAACACACCCTGTAGCGACTATACAAACCTCAAGCGACGCTTTAAGATCGCGGCTAATCGGCCTGCTTGAAACTCCGGGCTGATTTCATCATTAACGCGCAAATAATCTTGGGCAGATTGCACTTTCAGCCGGTTCTCTATTAGCTCCCGCATCCGTTTCGCGAGCTCTAGCGACGAGCTTGAACGATATATCCAGCCATTCTGATCCTCTTTTACAAGCGCGGCAGCCCCCATTCCCGAGCTCACAATGCTGGGGCAACCGAGCTGCATCGCATCATTGACACGGATTCCCCAAGGTTCGTTTGTTCCAGTCGCGACAAATAGATCGGATGTGCGGTATAAAGTGATCAATTCGTTGAGCTGTACAAAACCGCGAAATTCGATCGGTAGATACAACGCCGACGACTTATTCTCCATCTGTCTGGTCTGCAGGCCGGCACCGGTAACGATGCACCTGAATTGGTCACCCAAACCCCAACGTACAAGATGTTCTGCTGCATCAACTAACGTCGCTGGTGACTTGTGTCTGCAATGAGTTCCACTCAGAAGAAATATCAATGGTCCTGGGCGGCAAGGAGCAGGACGTTGAGGCAGAACCATTTCGGGGCGAGCGGAAATGAGGGGCGGCGGATAATATCCGAACTTCTCGATCTTGGAGAGTGGCCAACCCACCTGTCGCAGTCGATCCGTTGAATCACCCGAGAAAGAGACAATGAAGCGGCTCCCCTTGATATATTTTTCGACTTTGTAGCGCAGGTATGTGCGAATAAAAGCTTCCTTAGCGACTCGCCCGAAGACATTTTTCTCCATATTCTCAGGTGCTTCCGACGCGATAACGTACTCTACGTTTAGAGCCAACGCCGTATCAAGCAATCTCTTATACAAAGGGTTGCCATGATAGGCGCAGAACATGTGGATCCCTCTCGCGCGTTCTGTCAAAATCCGCAGCGCATCTTCCATGGAAGGAGCGACAGCTAAGAAACTTTCCTGCGGGAATTCGTCGGAACGAAAACCCGCGTGCAGTCGAAGGCCAGGGTCTGCGGCGCCACATATTACAACGTCGATCTCGGCAGGATAAATATCCTTCAGGGCGAGGTAGGTGGCAGCGGTAGAACGGCAATAACTATGCCCCCAGATTGTAAACTGCGTAGGAGACGACCGCGACATCAGGAAAGATCGCTCGTGACAAACTTCAACTTTCCGCGGTCGTTCACAAGACTTCCTTCCGTGCTGAGCACAATGGGGGTGCCCTCGCAGACCTCCTCCAATGTTTTCAAAATTTCCTCTTCATGTCTCCTAGTCCAATGCTCATTCGGAATGAATCCAACCTCAAGAGTATGATCCGATCTCTGATGCACATGAAATCCGTTAATTGCCTCGACATAGGAATCAAAAATAGTCGTCCAAAATTCTCCCGGTACTCTGCGACCATTCTTAAGAACAATAGTGTCGGAAGTCCGACCCTTCACAAAATCCAAAATGGGGAGCTGATCACCGAGAGGCAGGGAGGAAGCTAACAATCGGCTTCGGTCTCCTACCTCATATCTGATCAACGGGAATGCGCGGTTGAGTAAATCCGTGATCGCGATGTCCCCGAATTCTCCTATTGGCGCCACCCGCTTCCTATCATCCAATATTTCGACGGTCCGGATGTCCCAATCAATATCAAGCCCAGTCCGGTCCACGCGCTCGGCCGCGATCCAATAGAATTCTGAACACCCGTACTGGCTGTATACCGGAACACCAAAAACGTCCTCTAGTTCATACCTAAGATATACCGGCAAAGGCGCCGCCGTACTCCATATAAACTTTAGATTAGGGAGACTAATATTATTGCTCTTTAAATAGTCCGCGAGTATTTTAAGCGCTCCGACGTATGCTACAATATAACGCGCCCGAGTATCGATCATATGGCGGACAAAGCGTGACATATTTTTCTCAGACATTTCGGTTGCACTGAGATAAGTTCGTCGTGTAGGATAGTATAATAGACGTCTCAGCAGTTCCGATTTACCTTTAGGAACAACGCGGTAAATGTATCCCGAGTTATCCGCCGGCGATACACCCCAAGCTCGCAGCCGACGCCAACTAACTACTTCGACCGCGTGGTCCGGATCAACCCCTACAACAATCGGGACACCCGTTGACCCCCCGGTTGAGGATAGCTCTATATGCCTCGAAGAGTATTCAGACGACATGATTCCTGAAAAATTACTTTTGACTTCATCGCGAGTGAGCGTTGGCAATTCAAAAAAGTTCGAGTCCTCGGATATATCTTTTTGTCGGAAACCTGCTTTGTTATATTTTTCGCGATAGTAAGGACAAAATTCATAAGCGTACGCAACCATTAAGCCTCTACGCTCTTGCTGGATTGCCCACAATTCCCTAGCCGAGATAGAATCGATATCAACCAAATGAGCAAGCGTATTTCTCGCTCTAGGGCGGGCCGCTCTATATTTCAACTCAAAAAACCTATTTTTCAATCTCAATATCCTCAATGGAGGGCCCGAAAACTTATGACGTTCGACTAATATTCCCGCTCTATACTCGTGTTTTATTGTAGGCTAAAATATCTCAGAAAGCTTTTTTCCTCTATTGATGAAATTGTCCCATGACCCGGATAGATACGAGAAAGAAGTTAATTTGCTTAATGCTGATAGCGGTGGGCTATAAATCCGGCTGTACTTGGTGGCAACTAGGTCCCGGACTAATTCAACGTGCGTCCGCTCCGAACGCTTACTCTCCGCAATTGCTTTCTGATGAGGGTCACCGTCTGCTGCGAACATATGTCCAGATACTTTTGCGTCTCTATGAAGTCTAAGGGCCCAAGTATAGCCTTTCAATCGAACAAATTCTTCTTTAGCCAAAGCGAACCGCCACCATAGTTCCGTATCCATCTGGTAGTCAAGTTCTACGTTAATCCCGCCGACTCGGTCATACAGTTCTCTAGAGAAGAACGCTGACGGACCTCCCGCGGCCAGCAAGCCAAAACTGAGATGCCAAGAACTAAACCCCTCGCCTTTCCAGCATTTTAGCACTATATCTTCGTTATCGATCCAGATTACGTTTCCAAGCACCCAGGATAATGCTGGCTTTTGCAGAAAGACACGGGATACCTCGCTAAGGGAACCTGGTAGAAGCAGATCATCAGTGTTCAACCAAGTCAGCACATCGCCGGTCGCGTGCGAAAATCCTTTGCGAAGTGCGTCGCTTTGACCCTTGTCCGGTTCTGATACGCAAAATGAAATTCTGTCTCGGTAGCGGTCCACAATCTGCATTGTATCGTCTGTACTTTCGCCGTCTACAAATAAGATCTCCCAGTTTTCATAATCCTGTGAAAAGACTGAGAGAAGAGAATTCTCGACAAATTTCGCCTGATTAAAGGACGGCATCACAATAGAGATTTTCATATACGGTTAAATCCTCACAGCTCATCAAATTTCTGAACTTGTTCGTACCGTGCGTGTCCGGGCTCGCACGATGCTGATCAACGCTGTTCGCGGCCACTGCGCCGAATTCGGTATTATCGCTCCACAAGGGGGCGGGCCGAGTAGGCGATCTGGCCGCTCAAATCCGTCAGGCGGATAAGGCGCGCCTCCCGGATCTTGCCAAGAGTGTCCTTTCAGCGCTGGTCGAGCAACTCGACGCTTTGGCGGTTCAGATTCGGACGCTTGAACATTAGCTCCAGGCCTGTGACCGCACCCGACAGATCGCTCCATCAAACCAACTTCATACTTGCAACGCAGGGGCCATCCACAGATGACAGTCCCCGGCCATCAGCATTCTGCCCGACGCCGACACCATTATCGCCTGGACCGGAAACGCCGCAATTTCGTTCTGAAGGCGAATTGCTGGGATTTATGGCGATTGTTTTGGTTGGCGGTGACGCTGGTTCAGGTGCTGGATGGCATCCGATCGGCCGTCATCG
>NZ_JAZHLI010000142.1:0-3986 GCF_036549475.1 Aurantimonas sp. A2-1-M11
CCTTCCAGTGGACAAAAACCGCCGACGATATTCTCGAACGGGAACGACGTGCGCGGGACAAACTCGATGAAGTCCGAGGCAACAGGTAGCAAGTGTCGGACTCGGAACACTAGCTGGCGGTTCGCGGCCCCAGCGGTCACAGTCTCGCCCAACGACAAGTTGTGGTCCGCCAAGACAGCCAAGGCGCGCAGAAGCGCCTCCGGAGGATCGCATGGTTCAAGGCGGTCGTGGCGGTATCGCATACAGGCCAGTCGTTGCTTGCCAAGCGCGCCTGCTCCCACCTGTCTCCACGGCGCAAGTGATCATCGAAATCCAGCGCGATCCGCCCACCGTGTAGCCTCGTGGGCGAAGTACTCCGAGCACATGCCGCTCTACCGCCAGGCGCAGGTCTTCGCCCGGCAATCGAGCTGGATCGCTCGACGCTTGCCGAATGGGTCAGCCGGGCCGACGTCCGCAATCACCGCCGATCCAGTCGGTTGGGCCGGTCGGCGGACGATCCGAAACCGCGGAGCAGATTGCCGCGCACGAGAGCCGCCCCTTAATGGCGTTCGCCGGGATTTGGACGAACTGGACCAGCGTGCGGAAGACGAAGGAGGGCGAGGTCAACGTCCACCTCTACGCCTTCCTGACCACCGATCCCAACTCCCTGGTCGCGCCGATCCATCCGAAGGCTATGCCCTTCATCCTCCCCGACCCGGAGGAGATGGACACCTGGATGCGCGCGGAGTGGTCCGAAGCCTCGGCGCTACAGCGGCCGCGTCACCGTCAGGCAGACGTCTCAAACCTCCCGGCGATGGCGCCTTCAGTTCGGTCATCGCCGGTCTGGGAGTCCCTCCTGAGCGAGACTCCATGCTCGCCGGTATGATTTCCTCGCATTTCGGCTTTAAAGGAGTAGGCTGCGAGCGCGATCTTGTCGCCCGACGCATCGTCGTAGAGCCGACCGCGCACCTGCCGGCGACGGCCGGATCGTCGGCACCCCTATGTCGAGGTTGCCTCCTTGCCTAAAGTTTCCCGCCCGCGCCGCTGCCCCTGGAGCCTGGTTTCCATTGCGCTACTGTCGACGAGCTTCCTTGCCGATGTTGCTGGCGCGGCGGAGCGTGTTCGCGTGGACACGGGAGGATTGGAGACCGGGGCGATCCTGGTGAAGACGGCGGAACGCCGCCTGTATCTCGTTGTCGGACCCGGCACAGCGATCGGCTACGACGTCGGCGTCGGCAGGGCCGACCGCCAGTGGACCGGCACTGCGACTATTACGGGGAAATATATCCGCCCGCACTGGGCACCGCCGCTCGCGGTGCTTCGCGACCGACCCGATCTGCCCAGCTTGATCCCAAGCGGCGCGCCGAACAATCCGATGGGTGATGCGGCAATGACACTGTCGGGCGGCGAATACGCTATTCACGGCACCAATCGGCCGGGCTCCATCGGCGGATTTGTGTCCTATGGTTGCATTCGGATGCATAATGCGGACATCCTGGACCTCTATGCGCGCGTCGGCGTCGGCACTTCGGTGACGGTCATGCGCTAGGGGGTCGGCGCCCTGCAAGATCTACGACCCTTCGCTGCGTCTCTCACAATGCCTTAAATACTGATTTCTTGGGCTTTCACGCCATCGCAGATAGTTCCTCCGCCTAGAGCATCCGGCCGCTGCCCGATGGCGCTGATTTCAGGATGATCGAGCCTCCATGCCGCTATTTGCTCAGAAGCGCGATGTGGTCCGACTGCAATTCTAAGTAGATTATATTTGCTGAGATCATCTCACAAAAAGCGACTAAGGCTTTGTGAGAGCGGAAAATATGGGGTCTCACGATGAAGGTACTTTTGGGGGCGAAGCTCACTTTGGCTGCCCTTGCCGTCATCGGCGCCGGAGAAACAAGTTCGCTGGCACAGAGCCTTGACAGTTTCGGCGTGCTGGCGGGATCGACTGTCACTAACACGGGACTGACCGTCATCAATGGCAATGTCGGCGTGAGTCCGGGGACTACCGTCATCGGGTTTCCGCCTGGTATCGTAACGGCCCCCTATAGGACCTTCTTCAATGATGGAGTTGCGCTCCAGGCGCAGGTCGACCTGACGACCCAGTACACCGACCTGTCTAACCGGCCGGCAACGGTGAATCTTACCGGGCAGAACCTCGCCGGGCTGACACTGGCCCCAGGCGTGTACCAGTACGACACCTCCGCCCAGCTGACGGGGACCCTGACGCTGGACGCGCAGTTCAATCCGAACGCAGTCTTCATCATTAATATCGGCAGCACGCTAACGACAGCCAGCGCCTCCAGCGTATCGCTCATCAACGGCGCGCAGGGTGCCAATGTCTTCTTCGTGGTTGGAAGCTCGGCTACGCTCGGGACCGAGACCACACTTGCTGGGCAGATCCTGGCACTGACGAGCATCACCCTTACCACCGGTGCGGACATCACCTGCGGAGCCGCCTTGGCCCGCAACGGCGCGGTGACGCTGGACACCAACACGATCTCGGTCTGCCCGGCGGCGACCGTGCCGTTGGTTCCGGTGGTGACCCCGCCGCCTGGAGCCATTTCCGTTGCCGACGGCATCGACTCGTTCGTCGCACAAGGCGGTGAGCTGCCGCCGATCTTCCGCTTGCTGACGCCTGCACAAACGGTCCTCGTCTTGGAGCAGCTGACCGGCGAGGTCGCTTCGTCCGTCGCACCGGCCGGCCGGCAAGCGATGAATTCGTTCATGTCGCAGATTTTCGACCGCATGAACGACGACGATGGGCGCTATGCCCCGGTCATCGCCGCTCAGCAGCCCGAGGGTCCTGCAACGGTCCGGGTTCTCGGCTATGGCCCGGAGACCGGCACGACCCTGCAGATGCTTGGCGGTGTCGCGATGTACGGCGCTCCGGTCGAAGCCCCGGCGCCCCAGGCGAAACCCTGGAATGGCTGGATCTCGGCCTATGGCGACGCGACACGCACCGACGGCGACAGCTATTGGGGATCGCATGATCGGGAGATCAACACGGTGGGCGTCGCCGTCGGTGTCGACTATGCGCTCACTCCCGACACGATCGCCGGATTTGCCGTCGGTCTGGGCAGGAGCACGTTCGGTCTCGACGGCGCCAGCGGCTCCGGTGAGAGCGATATGGCGCATGTGGCGATCTACGGCCGGACCAATTTCGACGCTGCCTATGTCGCTGCTTCGATTGCGGTGGGCTACAGCGACGTGTCGACGGAACGCGACCTGACGATTGGCACCACCGAGCGCTTCGATGCCGACTTCTCTGCCTGGAACCTGGCGGGCAGGGTGGAAACCGGCTACCGGTTCGATGTCCCCGACATCGCCGTGATGCCGGGCCGCGGTTGGGTCACGCCCTATGCCAGCCTGCAGGTCCAGCAATATTACACCCCGGACTACAGCGAGACTTCGGACAGCAATTCGATCTTCGCCCTCGACGTCGAGTCGAGCAACTCGACCGGCGTACGGACCGAACTCGGCGCTCGGTTCGGCCAGAATATTCCCCTAGCCAAAGACGCAACGCTCAAGCTGCGAAGCCGTATCGCCTGGGCGCATGACGGGGTGTCGGGTGAAACCCTCCACGCGAGTTTCCGGGACTTGCCGGGGTCGGATTTCCAGATCAAGGGCGCCGACGAGTCCGGTGATTACCTGCTCGCCTCGGCGGGAGCCGAGGTGCTCTGGTCCAGCGGCCTGGCGGTCGGTGCTACCTTCGACAGCGAAGTTTCCAGCGATTCCTACACGCTCTCCGGCATCGGACTGATCAGCTACAGCTGGTAGAGTATTGCCGGCCGGCGCCACTCCGCGCTCGGCTACCTGTCGCTCTTCAACTACGGAACGAAAGCCGTTCAGAGACCGGAAACCGACGCTGCGCCAGTCTCCGAAAACCGGATGGCCTGATAGTGTCCCACCATGTGGTGTAGCTGACGGCGATGGCCGTGCGGTTCCGGCCAAGCCGGATTGATCAGCGTGCCACGGCTGGCAGGCTAACGAACGGATCATCGCTCAAG
>NZ_JAZHLI010000143.1:0-3942 GCF_036549475.1 Aurantimonas sp. A2-1-M11
CGATGGTAGGTCACGTGGATATCCTCATTGCTTGCACCGTGGTCACCACACCACGCCGCAAAAACAACGATCTCATCCAAAGTTCGCAAGGCGGCTCACGCCGGAGGCACACATTGAGCCGAACGAGCCCGACAATTTGGCGGTGCTCGCCCAGGTGCTGGCGCTGACCGGCCGCGCGGGCGAAGCCCTGGAGGCCATCGAACGGGCTTTGCGTTTTGATCCGACCCCACCAGACTGGCACCGCCAGGTCGCCGGACTCAGCTATCTGCTCGCTGGTGAACCGGCGCGAGCGACGGAGGAACTCGGCCCCCTCTACGGCGCGGGCACTTTCGCAAGCAAGCGATGGTGGCCGGGTTGGCTGTTTGCAGCGAGCCTCGCCCATGCCGGCCGGTCCGAGCAAGCGGCGATGGTCATCCGCGCAGCGCAGGAGCGCCGGCCCGAGCGCAGCATCGCCGCCGTGGCGCAGTCTTTTGATGGCTTCGCCGACCGGGCGGGACTTGGTCTTGTTCTCGATGGCCTCAGGATTGCTGGCATGCCGGGCTGAGCCCCGTTATTCCGTATAGGCTCGAGCCTGCCAGTCGCCGTAGTCGTCGCGAAAGCGCAGGTAGCTCTGCCAAGCCTTGGCGAGCAGCGGGTCGCGGGCGACCTCATCCGCGATGATCTCTTCCCACGTCTGCCTCAGCGTAACGAGGATCTCATTGGGCCAGACACGCAGCTCGACCCCCGCGGCACGGATACGATCGAGAGCCGCAACCTGCTGCATTGCTGCATCGGCGGCGGTTTGGGCCAGCGATTGCGCGCAGGCAGCCTCCAGCACCGCCTTGTGCCGGTCGGTGAGCGCCGCCCATGTCCGTTCCGGCATCAGGATTTCGAGCGAGGTGGCCGGCTGCTGCCAGCCCGGGAAGTAAAGGTGTTTGGCGACCTCCGCGATTCCGAGTTCGACATCGATGGCAGGCAACGAAAACTCGGCGCCGCCGATCAGACCGCTCTCCAGCGCCGGCCGGATGTCCTCGGCCGAAAGCTCGTAGGAAACAACGCCCAGTTCTCGCAGCACCCGAGCGCCGTAGCCGAAGCTGCGCATGGCGAGCCCGTCGAAATCCTCGACGCGCTTCAGAGGCTTGATGAACCAACCACCGCCTTCCGCCGGCAGGATACCGCAATAGAGGCTCTTCAGGCCATGGCGTGAATAGATGGCTTCGAGCACCTCGCCGCCGCCGCCCGCCTCCATCCAGGCAGAGAAGCCGGCCGGATCCGGACCGAAGGGAAAGCCGCTGAAGATCGTTAACGCCGGATCCTCGCGATGGTGGTGCCCGGCGGACCCCCACACCGCGTCGATGAGGCGCGCGTTCAGAGCCCCGAAGCTGTCCTGGTCAAGCACAAGCCGGTCGTGAACCTCGATGACGAAGCTGCCACCAGACAGCCGCCGCACCATTTCGGCAAAACGCTCGCCAGCCTCGCCGAAGTGCTTTGGGTAAAGCAGACTGTTCATCCGCCAGCGCAGGACGTCTGTCTCACCGGCGACCGGACCGGCAAACATGCAAATTGCCAGCGCAATCGCACCGGAGATCAGTGGTCTGCGAGCAGGGAAGAGCATGACCTCAGCGCCTCGGTGTGACGGCAGGCCGCGACTGTGCGACGCTCGCACCCTACCACACTGTCTATAAGTGGCATCTTGACTCCGATGTTTCGACGTCAGCGAGCATACGCCGCATTTCGAGTGCGGTGCATTCGACCACTCTGCCACCTCTCCGGCCGTTGCCCCGTGTGTCGGGACCATCGTCTGCGAGGAAACGCGCGGTGCAGGGACGGTGATGTCCGCAAACGACGCGTCTTCCAGTCAACCGAGGCATGGTCGGCGCCTTGCGAGCGCGCCGGTCTCTTATCAAAGCCAGGGGGCGCGCATTGATGTGCCGGCACTGTGGCTCATCCCGCATATGCAAGTCTCACAAAAATTGCTGGGCCTTCCTCAGCTACCGCTGNAGGGGGCGCGCATTGATGTGCCGGCACTGTGGCTCATCCCGCATATGCAAGTCTCACAAAAATTGCTGGGCCTTCCTCAGCTACCGCTGGCAAATGGTCAGATACGCATCTGCTGTGAGTCCATTTGGCCGTTCCAGTGTTTGACCTCGGCGGCAATGCGAGAAATTTCCAATCCGGCAGTGACGCAACGAAATTGGCGCAACGGTTCAATGTGGCAACGCCGGAAACTTAGTTCGGCTACAGCGACCGTCCCGAGCGTTGGTTGAGCCGGCGTGATTAAGCGCTTGGATACCTTTTCGATATATAGCGATGATGACGTCAGGAACGCTCATCGGGGTATTTAGTGGCTATGTATCGTCTGACTTACTTCAGCGAAAATCATCTTGACTACAGAAATAATGAGGCGCGGGAGGGAATTGGAAGAATACTGGATAAATCTCGCGAGAATAACAGAAGAATGCTGTTAACTGGTGCACTGATACTGGATAATCTCTGGTTTATACAATCGATTGAGGGTGACCGTCAGCACGTGTGGAGGACTTTCCAGAGTATATACGCAGATAATCGACATCATAATGTAGTTATTGCCCAAGCAGGTGACGTTGAAGGACGCCTTTTTGGCGAATGGTCCATGGCCTTTGCGACAAGAACCGCCGAAACGGCGACGATCTTTGATGCTCATTCTCACGGCAATCGTATCAACCCAACCCTTATGTCGGCAAAAAATCTGTTGGAGCTTCTACAGAAGACCGCTGCATCAAACGTTAGCCCCTTCCTATCCGCCGTATAGCGACTCACATTTAGCCGCTTCCTTCGCTCTGCGCTCAGCAACCCGGACTGTTCGCCGGACGGAACAAAACCTTCAGCCGGTCGCTGGTAGCACCCTGCGATCTCGTTACGACCCCCCAGCTCGGTAAGCAGACCGATCGCGGGCTAGGCGCGCATGGCATCGCAGTTTAGCGCTCCACGGCAGCGCTCGGTGCGGCTCTCGCCAAAACCGGGCAGAAAGTCGTGGTCGTCGACTTCGACGTCGGTCTGCGGAACCTGGATCTGGTGATGGGCGCCGAACGGCGAGCCGACCCTCCTCAATCCGCTCAACGCCACTTCTTGCGGGCGACCGGGAAGTGGCGCACGATAAATATCCGAATTGGAATATGTCGATGGGGAGGTCGGTATGCTTCGCACAATTCACGAAAAGACTTCGTCCGCTGTCCTGGTGGCATTATTGCTGACCGCTTCGGCAGCGGCCCAGTCGGCGCACGAAGGGATAACTGTCCGAACGATCGAAGCGCCTTTCGAGGATGTCCGACACGACGTCTTGGATGCGATTGTCAATCGTGGCTTCGTCATTGACTACGAGGCGATGATCGGCGAGATGCTCGACCGGACGGCTGCGGATGTTGGCGCCGACGATAAGGTCTATGCGCACGCGGATACAATGCAGTTCTGCTCGGCCGTTCTCTCACGTGCCGCCATCGAAGCTGACCCGGCCAATATTGCCTACTGCCCCTATGTCATCTTTGTATACGAGCTTGCCGGGCAGCCCGGATCAATCCAGGTGGGCTTCCGTCATCTGCCTGTCAGAGGTTCCGACGCATCAAAGACGGCGCTGTCCGAGATCAACTCGCTGTTGGAAGAGATAGTGGCGGAAGCTACGGCCTCTGGGAAGTAGCATCCAAAATGAATCTTCCAGGCAGCCAAAGTTAAGACTGCCGGAATGCAGCCTATCAGCCAAGCCGATCGACAAGGTCGATCGCTTTCAGATGGCTGTAGCGCTGCGACATCCGGAGCTCCTTGTCCGATCCGGGGCCGGACGGCAAGAAGCGTTGATAGTTCGCCCTGAAAAACTCTTGGATGCCCTGTGCTTCAGGGATTCCCATCGGGTTTGAAGTATTGGAGAATGCCGGAAACCGATCCTGACCCGATTGATTTCCGGTGTTTTTGCAATGCGCCCATCCCGCC
>NZ_JAZHLI010000144.1:0-3890 GCF_036549475.1 Aurantimonas sp. A2-1-M11
GCAACCTCCCGCCCGCCGAGGCGGAAGCCGCCTACTACGTCAAGCTTGAGGCCGTGCCGATAGCCGCGTAGGACTCAAACCAAATGGTCTCCGGGAAACCCGGGGCGGTTCAACGGGACGCGATGGTCATGCTCGGAGTCTCGGTGGTCTTCGCAGCCTTGGCCTTTCTGGTGCCGTTCGGGCGCTTGGTGGGCCTAGCCTTCCTCGGCGCCTTGGCGGTCTACATCTACCTTGCCTTCCGCCAAGAAAGCGGCTCGGGTGAGCATGGGGCCGTCCACGACAAAGCGACAGCGCTACAGACTGTAGACCCGGCCGTGACGCCCGGACCTCGACGCCAAGGTGGGCTGATATACCCGCTCCTTCTGGCAATAGGCGGCCTCGTGCTCGTCGTCCTGGGTGGGCGCTTTCTCGTCGAGGGTGCGGTCGCAATCGCGGAGTCCTTCAGGATCCCGGAAACAGTCATCGGATTGACCATCGTTGCGGTTGGAACCTCCATGCCGGAGCTTGTCACATCGGTCGTGGCGGCTCTGAAGCGACAAGGCGACGTCGCTTTCGGCAATATTGTCGGGTCCAATATTTACAACCTACTCGGGATCGGTGGCGCGACTGCGTTGATTTCCCCAACGCGCGTACCGCAAGAGATTGTAATCTTCGACAATTTGTTGATGGTGGGTGTCACGCTCATATTCGTGGTATTCGCGGCGACCGGACTCCGGATCGCTCGCAGAGAGGGCGCCGTTCTTTTGGCCGCGTATCTTGCCTATCTCTACATTATTTGGCCGTGACAAGTATTAGAGTGCGCCGGCGCTCCATCTGCGAACCGATCTGCTCGCGTGGTTTTGCGTGCTGTTGCGCCATTGGCCGGCGAGCCTGTACGCTTCGATAGGTATACGCGGATAGGGCAGCGACGGGACGCGCGATACGCTTCGGCTACGTGCGGTCGATGCGCACTATTTGCCTGAACAACCCAGCTGGAACCCGTGATCGCAATGCCCTCGAAGCCGTTCCGTATCCGCGGCAGTCCATCCGTCCGGAGCGGTGACCTCGGCCCAGGGAGCGATGTAGTCGCGCCCATAGTACGCGTGTCCGTAGCCGGCCCGCGTGGCCGTCGACAGCGCCATGTCGACAGCGAGTTGGAAGTGGGTGACGATCGGCAGGAAACGCAAATACGGCGACACCCCATCGCCCGGCGGCTCGGCCATCCAGACCGGGCGACGCCAGACTGACTGCGGCTCGTAGAACACGATCGGATCGCTCGGATATTGCAGGAAGACGATCCGCATCCGCCCCCACGGCGCGGCGCCCTCGGAGCCGTCGCTGGTGCGAGATGCAACGCGTGCCAGCGATCCGTCGCCGATGCGCGGCTGCACCCAGGGGCTCGTCGGATCGCGCATGCGCTGCGCGCGCTGCCAGAATTGCGACGGGAAAGGCGGCCCTACCCAGAAGGCACCCGCGATAGGTTGATCGACAAGGTAGAACAGGTTGGTCGCATGCATCGACGACCAGGCGCCGAGGCTCAGCCCATGAACGTAGAGACGCGGACGCGCGTCTTCGGGCAGGGTCTTCCAGTGGGCATGGATCGTCGATAACGTTGCGCTCGCCTGCTCGAGGCCGGTCTGCGTCTCGAACAGCAGAGCGAAGGGAGACTGCATGTACGAGTACTGCACCGCGACCGTCGCGACGTCGCCGCCATGCATGTACTCGAGTGGATCGTGCGAGCCGGGATCCATCCAGCCAGTCCCGGTCGGGCTTGCGACGACGAGGATGGAGCGGTCGAAAGCGTCGAGCCTGATCAACTCCTCCAGGGCGAGCGCCGCGCGCGCCTGCGGCGTCTCGGCATTTGCGCGGCCGACATAGACCCGCACCGGGTCGCGGGCTGGAGCACCGGTGAAAGCGGATATCGCGGTCGCGTCTGGCCCCGACGTGACGAAGTCGCGCCCCGGCTGTCCCATTCCGGCCCAATCGACGAGCGAAGCCGGGCTTCCCGGAACGCGATCTTGCGCTGGAGCCGGCGGTGCCGCGTCGAACAGCTCCTGCGCCTCCTCGTAGCTCGCGTCGAGAAAGCCGATCGTGGCGTCGAGGAGACCGTCCCGGGTGACGATGAAGAGGGCGCCGCCTACGGCAACGAACGCGAGCGTCGTCGCGCGCCGGGGCGGCATCACGCGTTCGAGCCGCGAACGGACGAGGCGGTAGAGGCGATGTGCGGCCAAGCCCATAGCGAACAGGAGTGCAAAGACCGCCGCCGCCAGCAGGAGCGTCCCGGTGAGGCGAGCGCTTGCCGCCTGCTCCATGCCCATCCGGGCACGGAGGTCGTTCTGCCAGACGAGCGAAAAGGCAAGCGACGCCGCCAGGATGGCGAGGACCGCCATCGTCAGCACGAAGAGCGCGACCCGCCGAGCGCGACCTTTGAGCATCGGCATGTCCGCAAGAGTCCAGATACCGAGGACGATCCGCCCGCACAGATACCCGAGCGTCATCACCACGCCGGCGAGAACGCCCTGCACAACCGGCCCTCGTGGGATCAGGGAGGGCGTCAGCGAGGCGGCTACGAAGGTCAGCCCGAGGAGGAGCCCGACGACCGAGATGCCCGACCAGAATCTTTTCATGGATATGCTTCGCCTCGTCGCGCGAGCCGGTCGATCGTTGCCGGGCTCCGGTTGCCGGCTCTCCGTGAGGTGATCCCTGCGGTGTCGCGACCGCCCCAGGCCGAACGGCAGATCACTCCGGGTAGGTCTCGGCCTCTACTGGCTCCGGCTTGGCGTAAAGGATGAAGGCCAACGGATTTCCGGGTTCGGCCATGGCGTCGCTGCGCAGGCCGAGGATTTCTCCGGACACGCCGCTCACATACTCCGCGGCCACCTCGCCGAAGCTGTCGCGCTGGATGGCAATCGTCTGCCCCATCTCGACCGGGTCATTGAGCTTGACGCGGTATTCCACCAGCCCGCCCGCACTCGCAAGGACAGGGAACGAGGCGTTGCCGACAAAGACACGCACGTCTCCCCCGGTGCGGCCCATCAAGCCGGCAAGGATGCCGTGATGCTTGAGCACGTTCATCGTACCTTCGACGAAAAGCGCGATGAGATCGGAATCGAGCACCCGCGCTGCGCCGACCTCCGGACAGAAGGAGGGGATGCCTGCGTCGATGAAAGCGTTGTGCAGGACGCCGGGATAGGCCGGATTGTCGGCGATCTGGCTGACCGGATAGAGTTCCATCATCGCCCTGACCTGGGGCAGGCGCATCTCCCCGATGTTGAACCCCGTGACCCCGAAGCCGGTCGTGCCGGTATGGAAATCGATCGCATAGTTGGCGTTGGGGCGCAGCAGACGGTTGAACAGGAGGTCGGCGTGCCGGCCGGCCGCTGTGGGTCCGTTCTCGTTCCCGGGCCATTCCCGGTTCATGTCGGTCAGGTCGATGCCCCGGCCGGAATTCGGCCAGCGGCGCTGCATGCCTTCCAAAGCGGGGCGCGAGACGTCGGTGACCGCCATCACCGTGCCCGACATTGCGGCCGGATCGAGCTGGTTCATCACCGTCTGCACGGTATGGATCGAGCTCATCTCGTCGCCGTGCAGGCCACTCGTGAGGACGATGCGCTTGCCGGGAGACGCGCCCCTGGCGACCGTCACCGACACGTGCCAGTGCTGCCCCGTGGGGGTCTCGACATCCCGGAAATACAGTCGGTGCACGCTGCCGGGCTCGAGATCGTTCACGTCGAGGGCGCTGACGACGCGTTTTCCGTCGATGACATCGCCAGTGTATGTAGTTCCCGAGGTGGAGGCTCAGGGCTTCGAATCCATATTTCATGCCGTCGGATCGAGGAGTTTTGCGAGGTAGTCGGGAGACCAGCCGGCGAGTTTTCGCCGCGATTTGAGGGACTTTTTGTCGGTGGCAC
>NZ_JAZHLI010000145.1:0-3861 GCF_036549475.1 Aurantimonas sp. A2-1-M11
AACCAGCATCACCTTCTGATCGGGTGTGAGATCGGCCCGCACTGCGTCGAACCCCAGCCCTTCCGTCACGGCCTCGGCCACGGCACGGCGATCCCCTGTCGCCAGCAATATGCCGGGCCTCGGCCTGCAGCGGCAAGACGTTCGGCCGCCGGAAAACCGACAGAACAGCGGCGCTCAGCGCGAGCACCGTAACGCGAGCCAGCGCCACAAGACCCGACCAGCGATGAAGCGCGAGGATCATGGCCCCTCACATGTCGTCGGTGAAGCCGGCGACGTAGCGCCGCCCATTGGCGGTCCCGCGCCATCCGTCTTCAGCGGCACCGCGACCTCGTTCGGACTGTCGCGCATGTCCTCGACGGCGGCATCGATGTGCAGGGAGTAACCCGAATTGAACAGGGCGCCGGCGAGATCGAGCGTGTTCTCGAAACTGCGACCCGTACCCACGCTGGTGCCGGTTATGCCGTTGACTTGGGCGGTGTCGGTCAGGTGCTCGTAGTAGTTCGACTTGCCGCCGGGCCATCCCCACACCGCTCCTGCAGGCACCGCAGGCGACTGTGACGTAGAGCGCCAGTTAGGCGCCGTCGCCCGCCGTATTTCGTGTTCGTCATGGTTAGCGTGACAGGGCGAGCCATGGCGAGGGCCTGAAGTTTCAGCGCCCCGGTCAGCGCGAATGTTGCAAGTAGCGATTTTATCGATCCCTGCCGCCTGCGATGAGGGTCGATCCCGATGACGCCCCCTCGGTCGCCGCCATTGTCTGCGGGGCCACCGACACCGGCGCGCTTCCCGTCGAGTCGGGAACGGTGAGGGGCAAAGCGGGCGAGGCGCGCGGCGGCCGGCATCAATAGCTCCGCGGCATGCCGAGCACGTGCTCGGCGAGATAGGAGAGGATGAGATTGGTCGAGATCGGCGCGACCTGATAGAGGCGCGTTTCGCGGAACTTGCGCTCCACGTCGTACTCTTCGGCAAAGCCGAAGCCGCCATGGGTCTGCACGCAGGCCTCGGCCGCCTCCCAGCTCGCCTCGGCGGCCAGCATCTTGGCCATGTTGGCCTCGGCCCCGGGATTCTCGTTCGCCTCGTAGAGACGGATCGCCTCGTGCAGCATCAACTCGGCAGCGCGCATCCGGGCATAGGCCTTGGCGATCGGAAACTGGATGCCCTGGTTTTGGCCGATGGGCCTGCCGAAGACCACCCGCTCGCGGGCATAGGCCGCGGCCTTGTCGATGAACCATTTGGCGTCACCAATGCACTCGGCCGCAATCAGGATCCTCTCGGCATTCATGCCCGACAGGATGTAGCGGAACCCCTTCCCTTCCTCACCGATCATGTTGGCGGCAGGCACCGGCACGTCGTCGAAGAAGAGCTCGGTCGTGGCGTGGTTCATCATCGTGCGGATCGGCCGGATGGTCAGGCCGTTCTCCTTCGCCTCGCGCATGTCGACGAGGAAGACCGACAGGCCTTGCGTCTTCTTCTCGACCTGCTCCAGCGGCGTCGTGCGGCAGAGCAGGATCATCAGGTCGGAATGCTCCGAGCGCGAGATCCAGATCTTCTGGCCATTGATACGGAAGACGTTCCCGTCACGCCGGGCCGTCGTGCGCAGGGAGCCCGTATCGGTGCCGCTGGTCGGCTCGGTCACGCCGAAGGACTGCAGGCGCAGCGACCCCTCGGCAATCTGCGGCAGATAGGCCTGCTTCTGGGCATCGGAGCCGTGCCGTAGCAGCGTTCCCATCGTGTACATCTGGGCATGGCAGGCACCGGCATTGCCGCCCTGCCGGTGGATTTCCTCCAGGATCACCGCCGCCGCCGACAGGGGCAGTCCGGACCCGCCGTACTCTTCGGGTATCAGCGCCGACAGGAAACCGGCCTCGGTGAGCGACTTGACGAATTCGGTCGGATAGGCGCGCGCCTCGTCGAGATCGCGCCAGTAGCTACTGGGAAAATCCTGGCAGAGCCGTCCCACCGCCTCGCGGATTTCGTCATGGGTCTCGATGGTCGTCATCATGCACTCCTGTGATGCCCGCAAACAAAGCGCCGGCTTCAGGAACCGGCTAGGCCGGCCAGGCAATGGCGGCGATAGTCCGGTCCTATGGCGTGGGCGACGAGAGGGCCGAGCAGGCTCGAACCGAAGCCTGCACCGCCGGACTCACGTTGCGAAGAATACGCTCCAATTCTCTGACAACGCTCATCAAATACCAGGAGCACTTTAGTTTCGGACCGTGCAGATCACGCGGATACCAGCGTCGCCTGCATCGCGGTGACTCCGTCCGAGCGCTCGACGCGCCCTTCCCGGCTCGCGCCACTGGTCTCATGAACTAGGCGGATCGGCGTCGTATCGAAGACCGGCGCGAGCGCACGGAAGGCGAAGTGGCGGACGGGCGCCTCGCCCGCCATAGCGTCGGAGAGCTTGGTGGCCATCAGCGGGCCATGCACGATCAGGCCCGGATAGCCCTCGACATCACGGCAGAATTCGCGGTCCCAGTGAATGCGATGGCCGTTATGAGTGAGCGCCGAATAGAAGAAGAGCTCCATGTCCGGATGGACGAAATACCCCTCAGGCACGGGCTCGCCTGGCGCTCGCAGCGCCTTTTCCGGCAGGCCACGATCACGGTAGACGACCGTCTGGCGCTCGTCGATCGCCGTCTCGTCCTCCTGGCTGATCGCATGCGCGATCGTCACGAAACACAGGGCGCCCGTCTTGCCGCTCTTGAAGGCCACGTCCGCGATGGTCGAGCGGCGGGTCGCCGGAACGCCGAGCCGTAGCGGGCGGTGCACGGTCACGTCGCCTGCGGCCCACATGCGGCGGTGAAACGGGGCCGGCGGCAGGAACAGCCCCAACCGCTCATGGCCGTCCTCGCCCTGGTTGGCGATCGGAAAGCCGTGGTTGAAATGGGCCCAGTGCCAGGTCGGCGGCAAAACCGCCTCCGGCACGGCAACGCCAAGGACATGGGCGTGTTTCGCCGCCGTCTCGGGCGCCAGGCAATCGCGCGTCACGCGCTGGCGCCCGACATAGGCCATGCACGCATTGCGAATCGCCTCATCCATGGGTGGCCTGCCTTTCTCTTCGTGCGCCAGCATCGCATCCTGCGAGCGGTCGATCGTCCTGTGTGGGAATTGTTCCTGCGGGCCCGCGTGCGCGAATCAGGCGCCAGACTAGGGCGCGGCGACCACCGCCGTCCAATAGGCCGGATTGGCGCGTATCATAGGCCCGCGCTCTGACCGTCGGGACATTCCGCCTGCCAGATCCCGCGCCGGACCAGATCCTCGATGACCGCGAGGCAACGAGCCTCGGTCGCTCGTGTCGCCGCCGAGACCGGCCGCCTGGGTGAGCACACCAAATAGACCGGGCGGCGCATGCGCGGCGCCACGATCTGGCTGCCAGACAGGCGGCTGGCCTCCATTAGCTTGTTCACCGCGGCGGGCGACAGGATGGTGTGGCCGCTGCCGCACGCCACCAGCGCCTTGATCTGCTGCAGCGAATCCATTTCGGTCACCACCCGCGCCTGCAGCCGCTCGCCCGTTATCACCCAGTCGATCAGCCGGCGCAGCCCATGGCGCTGGGATGGCAGAACGAGATCGAGTCCCATGACCGCGGCCAGCGTCACCGGCACGCCCGGCGGCATGGCGAACGGTCAGTCGTCAGGCGCGGCGTAGAACCAGAGATCCTCCATCAGGATCAGGCGGGACGAGCAGTCGCCGATGGCATCTTTGTCGCAGACCAGCGCAAGATCGATCTCGCCGCCGGTGACGAGTTCCCTAGAGCGTCCAGTAATAAGTGTGAATCGGATGGTTCCGCTTGGAGACGTATTCTGATTCCTTGTGTGCGGGAGGATACGCACCATGGGAAGATCGGTTTCATCGGACTTG
>NZ_JAZHLI010000146.1:0-3772 GCF_036549475.1 Aurantimonas sp. A2-1-M11
AATGGAAGTTCCAGCACGCCGCCCTGCACGGCTCGTCGCATTACGACCTGCCGCCGGTCCTGCGCTGGTTCACCGGCAATATCGGCATCCACCACGTGCATCATCTGTCGGCCGCGGTGCCGTTCTACCGCCTGCCGCAGGTGCTGCGCGACCATCCCGAACTGCATGGGCTCGGCCGCATCACGATCCGGCAGAGCCTGGGCTGCGTGAAGCTCGTCCTGTGGGACGAGAGCGCCCGCCGGCTGGTGTCGTTCCGCGACGCCGCCAGATCGCTCGGGACTCGGCTTGAACCGAAACCAGCCGCCGGCTGAGACACGACACGACCGGGCAGCGGCGCGTGCGATCACGCGCTGCCCCTCGTCTTCTATGGATCGCGCAGTGTCTGCCCGCCCGTCAGTGGCACCATTGCCCGACCAGTTTCTCACTTATCAACTCCCGACGAAGCATAAGGTGCTGATAGATTGGAATCCTCTTCCGAACCTGGTGACCGCGGCTGTGAGACCCCCTCTTTTGAACTTGCAAGAGCGGTGCTGGAAAATGCGACCGACTACGCGATCATCACCATTGATCTGCAAGGGCAGATCACTTCCTGGAATGCCGGCGCTGAGAACATCCTAGGATGGGCGAGCGAGGAAATTTGCGGCCAGCCGGCAGCAGTCTTCTACACCGATAGTGACCGAGCCGTCGGCGTGCCTGAGAGCGAAATGGAAAGCGCGCTGAAAACCGGCCGCGGCAATGACGAGCGTTGGCATCAGAGAGACGACAAATCCTGCTTCTGGGCGAGCGGCGAGATGATGCCGCTGAAGGACGACGTGGGCGAGCCCATCGGCTTTCTCAAAATCCTCAGGGACCGCACTGCAGAAAAACTCAAGGACGAGGACAGGATTGCTGCTGCCAAGGCTCTTGCGGACAGTGAGGCGCTGAAGACGGCAATGCTTGATGCGGCTCTGGACTGCATCATAACGATTGATGACAGATAGTTCTGTCATTGAGTGGAATCAGGCCGCAGAGCAAACTTTTGGCCACTCTCGTGATTTTGCCATCGGCCGGGATCTCTCCGAACTTATAATTCCGCCGGAGTACCGAGATGCCCATCGAGGCGGAATGGCACACTTCCTGGCGACCGGCGAGGGGCCCATCCTACGACGCCGGATCGAGCTGGAGGGTCTGCGGGCCGACGGATCACGGTTTCCGGTCGAGCTGGCAATTAGCCCAATCACGATAGACGGACGCGCCCATTTCACCGCCTATTTGCGAGATCTCTCCGAACGCCGAACGACAGAGCACCAGCTGCAGGAAATGGAGCGGCGCCTCAACGCGGTATTGGACAATGCCTCCGTTTCGGTCTTCCTCATGGATGATCGCCAGCAATGCGTCTACATGAATGCTGCCGCCGAGAAGCTCACGGGATATACGCTTGGGGAAGCGCAAGGCCGGACGCTTCATGAAGTGGTCCACCACACGCGTCCGGACGGGCGCCACTTCCCCATCGAAGAATGTCCGATCGACCGGGCTTTTCCAGAAAACAACCAGGTTCAGGGCGAAGAGGTGTTCGTCCACAAGGATGGGCGCTTCTACCCGATTGCCTTTACCGCCAGCCCCGTTCGGGACGAGGACGCGAAGACCATCGGCACAATCATCGAGGTGCGAGACATCTCTCAGGAAAAAGCGGCTCAGGAGACGCTGCGGGAGAGTGAGGCACGCCTGAGCATTGCGGTGAATGCCGGGCGTATGGCTGTGTGGGAAATCGATCTGCACGCCGATACGTTGAAAGGATCGCCTGCACTTAACCGGGTATTGGGGTTTCCGGAGCAGGCGTCACCCACGCTGGACGAGATCCGCTCTCACTACTTCCCTGGAGAGCGGGAGCGGCTTGCTGCTCTCGGACAGGAGGCGCTTGCCAGGAGAGATCCTTTCACCGAGACGGAGTTCCAATTCCGCACGCCTGGGGGCGAGGCTCTGTGGTTGCTGATCCGGGCGGAAGTCCAGTCCGACGAACACGGACAGCCCTCGCGCTATATCGGTGTGGTAGTGGACGTTACCGCCAGAAAGCACGCTGAAAAGGAACTGCAGCGGCTCAACGAGACCCTGGAGCGCCGGGTAGAGGAAAAGACCGCAGAGCGCGACAGCATCTGGCGGCATTCGAACGACATGATGGCCGTGACAGACTTCAACGGCCGCCACAGAGCCATCAATCCGGCTTGGTCCCGCATCCTCGGTCACGATGAAGAAGCTCTCATGGCGTCTGCGCTCTTCGAGATGACCCACCCGGACGACGGGGAAAAGCTGGTGCAAGCCGTCCGGAAGTTGGCGGGAGGCGACGCGGTTCAAGGTTTCGAGGGTCAGCTTCGCCACAAGGATGGGAGCTACCGGCTAGTGTCCTGGACCGGCGTTCCAGGCAAGGACGTCTTCTACGCGATAGGGCGGGACGTTACAGAGCAGCGAGCAACAGAGGACGCCCTGCGCCAGTCCCAGAAGATGGAAGCCGTCGGGCAACTCACAGGCGGTATTGCCCACGACTTCAATAACCTCCTCCAGGGCATCGTCGGCTCTTTGAATATTGTGCAGAGACGGATCGAACAGGGACGTGCCGCGGAGACCGAACGCTTCATCAATGGAGCGATGACATCGGCAAACCGCGCAGCTGCCCTTATCCACCGCCTCCTAGCCTTCTCCCGGAAGCAGCCGCTCGATCCCAAGCCAGTCAAAGCCAACCAGCTGGTGACTTCTATGGACGATTTGGTGCGCCGGACGATGGGCGAGAGGATCGAGCTGGAATTGGTCTTGGGAGGAGGATTGTGGCTGACGAAATGCGACCCGAACCAGCTGGAAAGTGCCATCCTCAACCTTGTCATCAATGCTCGCGACGCGATGCCGGAAGGTGGCAAGTTGACTGTAGAGACGTGCAACGCGCACCTGGATAGCGCGTATGCAGCCAGAGCTCGCGATGTGAGCCCGGGGCAGTATGTTTGTATTAGCGTGACCGACACGGGCGTGGGCATGAGCCCGGACGTAATGGAACGCGTGTTCGATCCCTTCTTTACGACCAAGCCGATCGGTCAGGGAACGGGGCTCGGGCTGTCCATGATCTATGGGTTTGCCCGGCAATCGGAAGGCTACGCGAAGATCTACAGCGAGGAGGGAAATGGAACGACCTTCAAGCTCTATCTGCCACGCTTTAGAGGCTCGGCGGAGGATGAAGAGCCATTGCCGGAGCTGTCAGAAAAGCATCTAGCCCATGAAGGCGAAGTGGTGGTCGTGGTCGAAGACGAGGCACTGGTCAGAGAGCTAATCGTGGAGGTTCTAAGCGAACTCGGCTACCGAGCGCTGGAAGCTGCCGACGGACCCTCCGGAGTTAAGCTCCTTGAACGTCTGGAGCGGGTCGACCTATTGGTGACAGACATTGGGCTGCCTGGACTAAACGGAAGAAAGGTCGCGGAGGCAGCACGAGTACGCAGACCGCACCTCAAAATTCTATTTATGACTGGCTATGCGGAAAATGCCGCATTGGCGAATGGCTTTCTCGAACCAGGCATGGAGATGATCACCAAGCCGATGTCGATGGAGGTACTGGCCACAAGGATTAAAAAAATGATTGAGGGGTAGCTGATCAGCGGCAACCGAGCGCAGGCCATTATCCATGTTGTCACCGCTTCGCGTGTGTGCCTCCGGCGTGAGCCGCCTTGCGAACTTTGGATGAGATCGTTGTTTTTGCGGCGTGGTGTGGTGACCACGGTGCAAGCAATGAGGATATCCACGTGACCTACCATCG
>NZ_JAZHLI010000147.1:0-3707 GCF_036549475.1 Aurantimonas sp. A2-1-M11
TGCATGAAGGGTTGACGCAGATCCCGCCACTCACGCCGCGCCGCCCTGACGTCCGGGCGTTCTTTCTCCGATGCCAGCAGGGTTTTTTTTATAGGTGAACCCTTCCTGGCGCATGAGCTTGGAAAGGCTGGACGGATCGGCCGTCACGCCGTGCAGCTCTTCCAGCCAGGCGGCGAGGTCCGGCATGGTGATGTCGGGCCTGGCCTTCACCTTCTCGACGATGGCGAGCCGATGCGGCCCGAGCTTGCCAGATCCGGCAGGACGACCCTGCCTGGCCGGCTCCACGGAACCCGTGCGAGCGTAACGGGCCTGAATTCTCACCGCGGTCGATGGCGCAACCTCAAGCCGCGCCGCCGCCGCACGCCGCGTCTCGCCAGCCGCAACACCACGAACTATCCGAAGCCGCAAGTCCGATGAAACCGATCTTCCCATGGTGCGTATCCTCCCGCACACAAGGAATCAGAATACGTCNAGCGCGCCTGGCGCCCCGGATCGCTCTGAGGGTGGGTCGGCCGGGCTTTCTGGCGCGAAAAGCCGTTACGGCGCAGGATGCGCGACAGGCTGGCGGGATGAACATGCTTGTCGAACCGCGCCTCGATCCAGCGGCAGAGTTCCAGCCAGCAAAGGCTTACGGGTTGCAAGAAGCGCCGTAGGCTTACGCCGATCGGATGAGGCCCGCCGCCTCAGGCGGTGTCGAGCTGACGCATGCCGGCCGCTTCGGCAACTCGTTGTATCTGCGATAGACGATCTGCGAAGGCGGTCCAACGAGATAGCGCTCGACCCCTTCGTCAAGGGCTCGGGCATAGACCTCCAGCGCGCCGTCGACCGCCTCGATCGTGCGCTCGATGTCCAGATTGGCGTGCGAATAGCTGACCACCAGGGAGGGCATCAGGACGCCCCGCCGGATAGTCTCCTGCAGGAACAGCGAACGGAAGGCCTGGGACGGGCTCCCCTCCCGATCGCGCGTCTCATAGGCAAGACAGGATGGCCGCCCGACGATTCTGACGTACTCATCGAGACCGTGCCTGCCGATCACCTGCTCCAGGCCGCGCCGGAGTGCCTCTCCTTGCCGGTAGAGATGCTCGATCACCGGCTCGCTCTGGTAGATACGCATCGTTGCGATGGCTGCGGCCAGCGCATGCGTTTCGGCGCCATGTGTCGTCGAGAGCAGGAAGACGCGCGGCCGGTCCGTATGATCGAGCCCGCCCAGCCGCATATATTCTTGCTTTCCGGCCAGCGCGGACACGGAGAACCCGTTCCCCATGGCTTTGCCGAAGCACGACAGGTCTGGCACGATCCCATAGAGCCGCTGTGCCCCGCCGGCATGCCAGCGGAACCCGGTGATCATCTCGTCGAGGATCAGGAGCGCGCCATTGGCACGGCAGAGGCGCTGAAGCGCCGGAAGATAGCCCGGAGGCGGATCCGACGCCCTCGCCGCCTCCAGAATCAGCGCGGCAATCCGGCCGGGATGGGCGGCAAAGAGGCTGGTCGCACGCTCGATGTCGCCGTAGCGGAACGTGACGGTGAGGCGCTTGGTAGTCTCAGGAACGCCGGCATCCACCGGCGTCGTTCCAATGAACCAATCGTCCGTCGAAAAGAACGGGTGGTCGGCGCAAAGAGCGATCAGGTCGCGCCCCGTATAGGCGCGGGCGAGCCGGACCGCGGCGGAGGTCGCATCCGATCCGTCCTTGCAGAACTTGACCATCTCCGCGCCCGAAATAGACGCAAGGAACGTCTCTGCGCAGTCGAGCTCGATGCCTGCCGGACGGGTGAAGTTGCACCCCTGTTCGAGAGCTTTTTTAGCCGCGAACACCACCGGGGCGTAGGCATGACCCAAGCCGACCGCGCGATTGCCCATCCCGTATTCGATGAACTCGTTTCCGTCGACGTCCCAGACATGGCACCCGGACCCGCGCTCGATGAACCCAGGCGAAAGCTTCGGGTACTGGTCGTCACCCTTGGCATAGGTGTGACTTCCACCCGGAATGACACTGTGCGCCTGCTTTCGCATCCTGTCGGAGATCGTGAAACGCACCGGCCCCAATCCTCTCTTCTTGCCCGGGCGAACTTGCCTTCGCTTTCTCGATTCTAATGTCAGGGAGACGTGCAGCGATATGGCGAAACCTGAATAAGCGTCTACCCACTTCGACGGAGTATGCCGCATCGTTCATTTCGCCCGTCGCAGCGGCAAGCCTCGCCGCCAGTGCACCTCATCCGGGATTCGACCCATGACTCCACTCGACCGACAGCTTGTCGGCGCAGCCGATTGCGATCAGATCCCGATACGGGATCGAATAGAAAGCTTGCCATGACGCGGCACAAGGGGTCGCGGTAAAAATTAATATGCTAATACATGGTCTATTTTTGCGAAACGATATCCATCGGAAACATTTCGTTGAGCTTATATGCCACTTCCGTCCGATTTGTCGCCTTGAGTTTCTTCATCACGTTTCTGATGTGAACTTTAACGGTGCTTTCCCTGAGATTCAATTCGTACGCAATGATCTTGTTGGCCTTGCCGCGCCTCAAGGCCTGCACGACCTCCGCCTGGCGATGCGTGAACATGCCGGACAAGGGCCGCGCGACTTCGCTCTTGGCCTCGATCAGCTGCCGCATGGCAAGGACGCCTTGTGCAGGCACGAACACGCCGCCGGCCATAGCCAGCTTGATGGCCTCAACGCAGACACCCATGCCGACGGAGGATGGTATGAAGCCGCGGGCGCCATACTCGAGCGCCTTCAGAATGGCAGACAGATCCTCATTATCAGCCAGGACGACCAGTGGCGTCGAAGCGAATTCCGAGGACAGTTTCTTGATTTCCTCCGAAACGGCAGCCTCGCCGAACTCCCTGCCGCCAATGTTCAGCAGGATCGCGGAGATCGATGTATCGGCCGATTTCCGGCCAAGCCAGTCACTGATCGATCCGAAGGCGAGTACCGTCATACCGACATCGTGGGCGATGAGGCTTTGGACGAAGCACTCGCGATCGAGCGCTCTATTGTCGAACACGACCAAGGTACGTTTTGATCTCTTCGACGTGGGAGGCTCAAGCCCGCGGTCAGCCACCGCCGTGCTGAGGCTCGATGAGTCCGGATCGTTGCTTTCAGCGAAATCCAGTTCGCGTCGATCCAGGTGCGCCTGATCATGAAGTGACGTATTCATCTTTGTTTACCCCGCCTTTGCGTATCCGAGATTGCGATACGCTGACGGAGAAACGGAAGCTCTCTAGCCGGGCGCTATCGCATACAATAGGATTCGAACAATGTTTGACATTGTTGAATGGTCCTTTGATGAGTAGTCTCGCCCCTGGCCGACGCAGCACTCGCCAATAGGCGGTGCTTTGCCAACGTCAGGTGTAAATTACATCGTCTAAATAGCGTGTCAACGGTTTAATCAAACGGAAAGCTATGTAATTCGACGGCCTTTACAGCCGCTCTTGCGGTCGTTGGCCGGTTGGGACGAAACGCCGTTTTCCTACCGCAGCGGGAGGTCAGGCCGACCTCGACGGAATTGTTGACACGGTCGGATTTGTCGGATTGCCCCGGCGCTCGCATCTCGCGACTTGTCGCCATGAGGCCATCAACGGGAGTGTTACGTAAGCGCGGCCTGAGCCCCATTGGCTTTACGCTTTCGATGGCTTCCCCGGTCTGCGAGTCTGGCGCCCTTTCCCTGGATTGGAGGGCGCGATGTTCGAACGGGATACGGAT
>NZ_JAZHLI010000148.1:0-3635 GCF_036549475.1 Aurantimonas sp. A2-1-M11
AGGAACATGGCCGTCGTGCGCCACTTCGCCCTCAACCTCATCCGAAGTGCCACCGACAAAAAGTCCCTCAAATCGCGGCGAAAACTCGCCGGCTGGTCTCCCGACTACCTCGCCAAACTCCTCGATCCGACGGCATGAAATATGGATTCGGAGCCCTGGCTCCCGGGTGGCGGGGTTGACGAGGGGGGAGGGAATCGATAGATAGCGCTCCAACAGAGCCGATGTGAAGCCGACTCTATCCCAAGGACGCCGCGTCCGGGATCCAGAGCTTCAAACAAGGCTTCGTTCAACGAGACGCCACATCGCTGTATGCACGATCGCCCTGGCGGTCCTCTGCTTCGTGCCGGGCAGTCCGCAATTCTTGCGGATCATATGCTCGGTTTCGTGCATGGAGAAGTCCACTCCACGTGCGGGCGGGCTGCTTCGTTTCGAACTTTGGATTTGGAAGAAGAGGGAAGGTTGGAATGCCGACCATCAACCAGCTTGTCCGGAAGCCGCGCGTTCGTCCTACCGAGCGTAATACGGTCCCGGCACTCGAAGCGAACCCGCAGAAGCGCGGTGTCTGCACTCGTGTGTATACGACGACCCCGAAGAAGCCGAACTCGGCTCTGCGTAAGGTCGCCAAGGTTCGCCTCGTCAATGGTTACGAGGTGATCGGCTACATCCCGGGCGAGGGCCATAACCTTCAGGAGCACTCCGTGGTGATGATCCGCGGCGGTCGCGTGAAGGATCTTCCCGGCGTTCGCTATCACATCATTCGCGGCGTGCTCGACACGCAGGGTGTCAAGAACCGGAAGCAGCGGCGCTCGAAGTACGGCGCCAAGCGCCCGAAATAAGCCCAACGCTGATCACTGGAAGAGACGATAAATGTCCCGCCGTCACAGAGCCGAAAAGCGCGAGATCAACCCGGACCCGAAGTTCGGCGATCTCATCGTATCCAAGTTCATGAATGCCGTCATGTATGACGGCAAGAAGTCGGTTGCCGAGCGCATCGTGTATGGCGCGTTCGACGCCGTCCACGAGAAGTCCCGTCAGGACGCCGTGGCGATCTTCCATCAGGCGCTCGAGAACATCTCGCCGCATGTGGAAGTCCGTTCGCGCCGCGTTGGTGGTGCAACCTACCAGGTCCCGGTCGACGTTCGTCCGGAGCGTCGTCAGGCACTGGCCATTCGCTGGCTGATCACTGCGGCCCGGAACCGCAATGAAACGACCATGGTCGATCGCCTGTCGGGCGAACTCATGGACGCAGCCAACAACCGCGGTACTGCCGTGAAGAAGCGCGAAGACACGCACCGCATGGCGGAAGCGAACCGCGCCTTCTCGCACTACCGCTGGTAATTCTAGCTTCTTTCCGAAAGGCGACGCCCGATGGCACGCGACTACAAGATCGAAGACTACCGCAATTTCGGCATCATGGCCCACATCGATGCGGGCAAGACGACGACGACCGAGCGGATTCTCTTCTATACCGGCAAGTCCCACAAGATCGGCGAAGTGCACGACGGCGCTGCGACGATGGACTGGATGGAGCAGGAGCAGGAGCGCGGCATCACCATCACGTCCGCCGCGACGACCACGTTCTGGGAAGGCCGTGACGGCAAGAAGCGCCGTTTCAACATCATCGACACCCCGGGCCACGTCGACTTCACCATCGAGGTCGAGCGTTCGCTGCGGGTGCTCGACGGTGCGATCGCTCTGCTGGACGCCAATGCCGGTGTCGAGCCGCAGACCGAGACTGTCTGGCGCCAGGCCGACAAGTACCAGGTCCCGCGGATGATCTTCGTCAACAAGATGGACAAGACCGGCGCCGACTTCTACCGCTGCGTCGACATGATCAAGTCGCGTCTCGGCGCGCGTCCGGTCGTCGTTCAGCTGCCGATCGGTGCCGAAAACGAGTTCAAGGGTGTCGTCGACCTTATCGAGATGAAGGCGCTTGTCTGGCGCAACGAAAATCTCGGTGCCGAGTGGGACATCGTCGAGATCCCGGACGATCTGAAGGATCGCGCCGCGGAATATCGCGAGCTGATGATCGAGGCCGCCGTCGAGATCGACGAAGCCGCGACCGAGAAGTATCTCGAAGGCGAGATGCCGGACAACGAAGAGCTGCGCCGCCTGATCCGCAAGGGTACCTGCGACGTGTGGTTCACGCCAGTCCTGTGCGGTTCGGCCTTCAAGAACAAGGGCGTCCAGCCGCTGCTCGACGCGGTCGTCGACTTCCTGCCGTCGCCGGTCGAAGTCGCCGCCATCAAGGGTATCGATCCGAAGACCGATCTCGACATGATCCGTCGGTCCGCCGACGACGAGCCGGTCTCCATGCTGGCCTTCAAGATCATGAACGACCCGTTCGTCGGTTCGCTCACCTTCGCCCGCATCTATTCGGGTGTTCTCACCAAGGGTTCCTCGGTGATGAACACGGTGAAGGACAAGCGCGAGCGCATCGGCCGCATGCTGCAGATGCACTCGAACTCGCGTGAAGACATCGAGATCGCCTACGCCGGCGACATCGTGGCCCTGGCCGGTCTCAAGGAGACCACCACGGGCGACACGCTCTGCGATCCGCTGAAGCCGGTCATCCTGGAGCGCATGGAATTCCCCGATCCGGTCATCGAGATCGCGATCGAGCCGAAGACCAAGGGCGACCAGGAGAAGATGGGCCTCGCGCTCAACCGCCTGGCAGCCGAGGATCCGTCCTTCCGCGTCAAGACCGACGAGGAATCCGGCCAGACGATCATTGCCGGCATGGGCGAGTTGCACCTCGACATCCTGGTCGACCGCATGCGCCGCGAGTTCAAGGTCGAGGCGAATGTGGGTGCACCGCAGGTTGCCTACCGCGAGACGATCACGCGGAAGGCCGAGGTGGACTACACCCACAAGAAGCAGACCGGCGGTACGGGCCAGTTCGCTCGCGTCAAGCTGGTCTTCGAACCGGCCGAGATTGGCGAAGGCTTCTCCTTCGAGTCCAAGATCGTCGGCGGCGCCGTGCCGAAGGAATACATCCCGGGTGTCCAGAAGGGCATCCAGTCGGTTCTCGGTGCGGGTCCGCTTGCGGGCTTCCCGATGGTCGACATCAAGTCCGAGCTTCTCGACGGCGCCTTCCATGACGTCGACTCCTCGGTCCTGGCCTTCGAGATCGCTGCCCGTGCAGCGTTCCGCGAAGCCATCCAGAAGGCCGGTCCGCGCCTGCTGGAGCCGGTGATGAAGGTCGAAGTCGTGACGCCCGAGGATTATGTCGGCGACGTGATCGGCGACCTGAACTCGCGGCGTGGTCAGATCCAGGGCACCGAGCCGCGCGGTATCGCGCAGGTCGTCAATGCCATGGTGCCGCTGGCCAACATGTTCGGTTACGTGAACCAGCTTCGCTCGATGTCGCAGGGCCGTGCCCAGTACACGATGCAGTTCGATCACTACGAGCAGGTGCCGAACCAGGTCGCTGAAGAGATCCAGAAGAAGTTCGCCTGATCGCGTACGGCTTCGAGACGAATAGGGCTCCCTGAGCCCGGACTAGACAAACGGAGTGGCAAGATGGCCAAGAGCAAATTCGAGCGCAACAAGCCGCATGTGAACATCGGCACGATTGGTCACGTCGACCATGGCAAGACGTCGCTGACGGCGGCGATCACGAAGTATTTCGGCGA
>NZ_JAZHLI010000149.1:0-3608 GCF_036549475.1 Aurantimonas sp. A2-1-M11
AAAACACCGGAAATCAATCGGGTCAGGATCGGTTTCCGGCATTCTCCAATACTTCAAACCCGATGGGAATCCCTGAAGCACAGGGCATCCAAGGGTTTTTCAGGGCGAACTACGAAGCTTCGGCAGGTTGAAGTCCTGCGCGGACAGGGAGTGGCGATGGCCGATGCCGTTCGCCAGATCGGCGTGTCGGAGCTGACCTTCTACCGCTGGCGCAAGGAGTATGGCGGGATGAGCCGTGACCAGCTCCGCCAGATGAAGGATCTGCAGAAGGAGAACGAGCGGCTGCGCAGGGCGGTAGCCGATCTGACGCTGGACAAGCTGATCCTTTCGGAGGCGTCCCGGGGAAACTTCTAAGCCCCGCGCGTCGCCGCGCCTGCATCGATTACGTCCGCTCGGTTCTGCCGAAGAAGGTCTCCGAACGCCGGGTCTGCCAAGCCCTTGGCCAGCATCGCTCGACGCAGCGGCGCCGGCCCCATGGCCGGGATGACGAGGGGCAACTGACCGAGGACATCGTCGAACTCGCCCGTCGCTATGGTCGCTACGGCTACCGCCGTATCGCCGCGCTTCTGCGCAGCCAAGCGGGTTGGGTCGTCAACGACAAACGGGTCGAGCGCATCTGGCGGCGCGAGGGGCTGAAGGTTCCCGCCAAGCAACCTAAACGAGGCCGGCTCTGGCTGAACGACGGGTCCTACATCCGTCTGCGTGCCGAGCGGCCCAACCATGTGTGGTCCTACGATTTCGTCGAGGACCGAACCCATGAAGGGAGAAAGTACCGAATGCTGAACGTGATCGACGAGTTCACTCACGAGGCGCTCGCCATCCGGATCGACCGCAAGCTCGATTCTACCGATGTCGTCGACGTCCTGTAGCGCGACAATCTGGATGAGAAGCCGCATTGCCTCGCCTGAACTGTTGCTGAAGATCGTGCCGTTGCATCATTAGAAATGTTCCCGGAGCGGTTCTGTTCGGGGGCAGGAATGAGACGGATCAGCATGGGCACAAGAAACGAGCTACTGGCGGCGGTGGTGGCGCGATATCGTGGGGCGACCCGAGCGGAGAAAGGGCGGATTCTGACGGAATTCGCGGAGATTTCGGGGTATCACCGCAAGCATGCGGAACGGCTTCTTCGGCGGCAACATGTCGTGGATCGGTCGCAGCCACGGCCTGGGCGGCGAGTTTATAGCGAAGCTGTGCGAGAGGCGCTGGTTGTTCTATGGGAAGCGGCCGACCGGATATGCGGGAAGCGGTTGAAGCCTCTCATCCCGCTGCTGGTTCCGGCGATGGAGCAGCATGGTCATCTGGCGCTGGACGAGAATGTACGCATCCGGCTGCTTGAGATCAGCGCAGCCACGATCGATAGAGTGCTCGCCCCTGTACGGGCTGCCGGTTCGGGCGACAAACGTCGGCGGACTGCGCATTCCTCGGCGGTGCGACGGAGCGTGCCCATCCGGACGTATGCGGACTGGAACGACCCCGCGCCCGGCTACATGGAAGCGGATCTTGTCGCGCACAGCGGCCCGTCGGCGAGCGGGAGCTTCGTGCAGACGCTGACTCTCACCGACGTGGCGACAGGATGGACAGAATGTGCGCCGCTTTTGTTTCGCGAGCAGCGCCTCCTCAGCGAGGTAATGACCGCGCTGCGCCCCGCGCTGCCGTTTCCCCTGCTCGGCTTCGATACGGACAATGACAGCGTCTTTATGAACGAGACGATCAAGGGCTGGTGTGAAGGAGAGCAGGTCGAGTTCACCCGCTCGCGACCCTATCGCAAGAATGACCAGGCCCATGTCGAGCAAAAGAATGGCGCCATCGTGCGACGGATGGTCGGCTACCGCAGATACACCGGCGTCGCCGCAGCCACCGAGCTGGGACGTCTTTATCGCAGCGTGCGGCTCTACGTGAACTTCTTCCAGCCATCGTTCAAGCTGATGGAGAAGACTCGTGACGGTGGCCGGGTGACGAAGCGGTATCATCCGCCGCTGACACCGTTCCAGCGTGTGCAGGCTCATCCTGCGGTCGCACCGGCCGCCAAGGACGAGCTTGCGGTACAGTTCGCACAACTCGATCCGGTCGTCCTGCTCCATGACATCCGCCAGGCGCAGGCAAGGTTGACGGCACTGGCCGATGCGACGCCGCCTTTGGAAAGCGAAGGCAATCCAAAGGCGGACGTCGAAGCTTTCTTCAACGGTTTGCGCCATGCCTGGAAGGAGGGCGAAATCCGGCCGACGTCGCGCAAAAAGCCGTCAGCTCCGAGAGGCAGGCGCCGTCCCGATCCGCTCGCAGAGGTTACCGACGATCTCAAGGCGTGGTTCGACGAGGCCCCGTCGCGAACCGGGCGGGAACTTCTGTCCAGGCTTCAGGTCGCCCATCCGAATGCCTATCCTGACGCGTTGCTTCGCACCGTGCAGCGCCGCCTGAAAATCTGGAGAGGCGACATGGCCAAGGCACTCGTGTTCGCAGGAAGCGGGGATGCGAACCCGATGATGACCTCTGACCCGCTGCGCAATGTAGCGGCTCCGCGCGCCAGAGGTCATCAAGAACCGTCGAGCCCTGAGTCCAGCGAGAACGAGCATACTCAGGAGCATTTTGCTGAGGCAACGACCTGATCCCTCAGGAGCATCCTCGGATGAGGCAATACGTGTTCTCACCCTGATTGTCGCGCCGCAACGTCCTGACAGACCTCTTCATCCTCCACGGGGTGCCGGAGAACATACGGTCCGACAACGGCCCCGAGTTCATCGCCAAGGTCGTGCGGAAATGGATCGCCGACGTCGGGGCGAGGACCGCTTACATCGCGCCCGGTAGCCCCTGGGAGAACGGCTTCGTCGAAAGCTTCAACGCTCGCCTGCGCGACGAGCTTCTGAACGGCGAGATATTCTACACCCTCGCCGAGGCCAAGATCATCGTCGAGAGCTGGCGGCGCCACTACAACACCGTGCGTCCGCACTCCTCACTCGGATACAGGCCACCGGCGCCGGAAGTCTTCCTGTCGCCATTCGCATCAGCGCCCACACCCCGTTCGCTGGCTCAACGGCCGACGATCCACTAACATTCAAACCGGACCCGTCAGTGGGGGCGGATCAACGGAACCGCCGACTGATCGTGAGATCGAGTTCGAGACCATCGAAGGTCGAAAGGGGCGCGGCGAACTGTCCTACAACGGTCAGATGGAGATGAAGCCCTCTAGCTCCGAACTCCGCACGGGATTGAGGAACTTCTTCAGGTGCAGCGATGGCGAGTTACGGATGGTTGGGATTAAGCGCTGGCGAGAGATCGAGTAGCAGTTGAGGTTTGCCCCATGGAAGACGCAACCAATGACCTTGCCGAAAAGATCGCGGCCGCCGAACGCGAACGAGCGGTGTGGGGAGCAGGCCGTAGAGCTTTCCGCGCAAAGGGTGCCACAGCTCTCAATCCGCATTCGCCGTTGAACCGCCCCGGGTTTCCCGGAGACCATTTAGTTTGAGTCCTACGCGGCTATCGGCACGGCCTCAAGCTTGACGTAGTAGGCGGCTTCCGCCTCGGCGGGCGGGAGGTTGCCGATCGGTTCGAGCAGCCGGCGATGATTGAACCAATCGACCCATTCGAGGGTGGCAAACTCGACGGCTTCGAGA